>UQTR01000020.1 GCA_900544065.1 uncultured Collinsella sp. | reverse complement strand
AATCGTCAATATCGGTCGGAGGGGTGGCTTTGTAAAGCCGTTTGTCTCCACCCGCATAGCGGGTGGGTTGAAGCTGGCCGCTGCGCGCCCAGCAGACTAAAGTCTTGAACTCCAATTCGCGACACACTGTGTCGCGAATTAAGCTGGTCCCACTACCGAAGACCGGTGAGAGCTCCTGTCCAGAATCTCGATAGCTTAATAAAACACTCCCCTCCGGAAGTTCAATGAGCATCCAAATTCCAAGTTGAAAAGCAAAGGAGTATCGAAGCCGTCTATGCTCATTTCCTATCGAACAGGCGGGTCAAAACAAGCTAATTAGCCTGATAAACCGCTTGTATTTTTGTCTACAAAACTGTATACAAAAAAGAAACCTGAGAACCATCGCTCGACATTATGTCGATCGATAGGAGGCACAATGGATGCTAAACAGCTCGAAAAGATGATGGGATTTGCCCCTGGAGAGTTGGAGAAAGCCGCAGAGGCCTACGAAAAAGATGAGTGGCCAAAAGGTCACACCATCAAGTTGGGAAGGCCGCCAATCTCTGATGAGCCGAGCGTCGTTTTATCAGCACGTGTGGGCGAGTCAGTTCTTGAAGCGTTTGACGAAAAAGCCAAACGCCATGGGCAAACACGCACGGAGCGGCTCAGAGAACTCATTACACTTGATGCAATGATTGCCTAGGTCCCACTCCCCCGCCGAGTCCAAACATGTACACCAGCATCCAAAGTCGACATTTTTCGACATCTTTGAATGCTGGTGTACAACTTTTGGGTAGTCGTTGGGGACGTTCTTAAATGACTAGTCGTTAAAGAAGGTCCCCGATGACTAGGCGATAGCCCTACTCCTCAATCTCTTTCCAGCATTGGGGATCGGCATCGTACATGTCGCCCGTGTAGCCGTATGTCACCGCAGGACATCCACGGCACCAACCAAAGAGCTCGCACTTAGAGCATTTCTTGAACTTCTTAAAATCGCGCTTGGCTTCCATTTGCGGAGAGAAGAAGAGCTCCTCCAGCGAATTCTCGGCAACGTTACCCACCTTACTCTCCATGCGACGACACGCATAGACATCGCCCGTAGGCAGCACCGTCATATGGCCCGTACCGCAGTGGCAGCCGTCATAGATCATGCCGGGCTTGGCATCCTCAGGAATGGTGAACTTACCCTGTTCCCACAAAAGCAGCGTCCACAGGTGGTCCTTGAGCTGGAAGAACGTCTTGCAGCCCGCCGCCCGATGGAACTCCATGCGCTCTTGTGCGGCCAGCAATACATCGCGATACTCCAGCGGCTCCAGATGAAACTCGTCACGCTTTTGACCCGACGTGGGGCAGTACCGTCCAAAGGCGAACACATCGACCTCGAGGCTTGCCACCAGATCGATGAGCTGCGGCAGCTCGGCAGCATTCATGCTCGATACTGTATTCATGACGGCGACCCAGATGCCGGTGCGCTTAAGGCAACCGATGGCGCGCAAGGTCTCGGCAAACGAGCCGGGTTTACGGGAGTAGTCGTGCGTCGCCTCGAGTCCATCGAGCGAGAGCTGGTATTTACGACAACCCAGCTCTTTCATGCGAGCGCAGACCTCGTCGGTCAGATGGAACGGATTGCCCATCACGCACCACATAAAACCGCGTTCGTGCAGGAGCTCGGCAAGGCGCCAAAAATCGGGATGAAGAATGGGGTCACCGCCCGTAACGTAAATGTACGGCTGACGACCGATGCGCTCGCAGAGCGCCTGGGCCTGATCGACGACCTGGACCATCTGTTCCCACGGCATGCGCTTGAAACCGGCGCAGGCACCGTTGGCAAAGATATAGCAATGTTTGCAACGCTGGTCGCATTCATCCGTAATGTGCCACTGGAAGGCAAACGCAGGCTTTTGCATCGTGGGACTCCCTTGGTCGATGTTAAAACTGATGACGGTATTTGGGCTACAGACGCGAAACGGCGCCGACGGGGCAATTCTCGGCACAGGCGCCGCAATGCAGGCAGTGCTCGGGCTCTATGCGATAGGCGTCTCCCGGCTCGATGCACTTCTGCGGGCAGTGCTCAAGGCAGGTGCCGCAACCGATGCACGCATCGGCATCGATGCAGAATCCCTTGGCGGGCACAGACGCCGTGCCCTCGTCTAAGGTAAAGACCGCGCGCTCGATGGGATGAACTCCCAGGTTAAAGTAGTCGAGTACTATGTTCTCAAACTTAAAGATGATGTTGATCTCGCGCGTATCACCGGGATAAACGTTAGCAAGATACGGCTGCTCGGCGTAAATCACGTCGCGCCAGTGAACTTGCTCGGACTCCGAGACAGGAGTGGCAACGCCGGACATGCGGATCATCTCGTTAAACCGCGTGTGAACGAGCGTTTGGACACGTCCATCGGCCATAAGCTGACAGGCCATCTCCTTGCCACATGCCGTGAGAAAGTAGATAGCACGGGGCTCGTAATGGACGGCGCTTACGCAGCGAATTTGCGGCGCACCACTCTCGTCCACGGTTGCCAGGGAGAGCGTCCCGGCAAGCTGCATCTTTTTGAGGCAAGTCTGAGCATCCATTACGAGTCCCTTCCTAGCGATTGCTTACTGAGCGTCCGCAGCGCCGCAAGCGGTGCCACAGGCCGGAGCGGTCTTGGGGTCGGCGGAACCGCAGGCAGGAGCGGCGGCCGGGTCAGCGGAGCCGCAGGCAGGAGTGGCAGCCGGATCGGCAGAGCCGCAAGCAGTACCGCAAGCAGGTGCGGTCTTAGGGTCGGCGGAGCCGCAAGCGGGCGCAGGATCGGCAGTACCGCAGGAGGCGAAAGCGGCGACGTTCTCAAGATTCTCGGACATGACATTTCCTTTCGGTCGAAGATGGCTGGGCGAAGCCATCCGGTTTTTGACGCTCTTTGCGTCTATATGCATCATGCAAAAAGCGCGCAACGACCAAAAGAAGGCACCAATCTATTAGCCAGTTACCAAAAGGTAAGTAGTAGCCACAAGCAACAGCGGCTGCAATAATGAAAGCTGTCCACACGATTGAGGAGTCTCCGTGCTTACCAAAGAAGAACTACCTCCCTGCCCTGTTGCCACGTGTTTTCAGCTCTTTGGCAACAAGTGGAAGATCTATATCATTCAGCAGCTCATCAACCACCCCATGGGCTTCAACGCGCTGCACCGCGCTATTCCCGGCATTAGCCAAAAGGTGCTCTCGTCCAACCTTAAGGAAATGGATGCCGCGGGCCTCATCACGCGCACCGTCATCCCCGAGACACCCATCCGCACCGAATACGCACTCAGCGAGCTGGGTCACAGCCTTATGCCCATCATCGATTCCCTGGTGGAATGGGGCACCGACTATCAGCAGCTCGTGCGAAACTCCTAACAGCCACATACTTTTGCACATTGAGCGCCGTGGGGCACAAAGCTCCACGGTGCTTACCTTTTTGTGCCTTCTTTTTCAGATACACGCCAGGCGGCACACTACTGTCGAATGAAACCGGCTCAATCGAACAGGAGGAAGGTCATGAATCAGGCCGAACGCCGCGTTTGGCTTATTAAGGCGCTCCTTGCCGAGCGCTCGGATGGGCAGCGCATTCCCATCCCTGCCAACGCCAGCGAACAGCGCGATTTGCTTCGATCCCTTATGAACGTACGTCCGCCCGAGGCGCTTGCGGCCGAAACGCCCGACATACAAGACGCCTACTTGCAGCAACGCCTTCTTGAACGCGGCGGGGCGACCAACGCCGGCACGCTCCCCTACTGCAATCGCGTTACCATCTGGCGCGGCGACATTACGCTGCTCAAGGCCGACGCCATCGTCAATGCCGCCAACAGTCAGATGCTCGGGTGCTTTGTGCCGGGGCATCGTTGCATCGACAACGCCATCCACGCCTACGCCGGTATGCAGTTACGCTTGGCGTGCGCCAACCTCATGGACGAGCAGGGGCACGAGGAACCAACGGCGCGCGTCAAGGTCACGCCGGCGTTCAACCTGCCCAGCAGCTACGTCTTCCACACCGTCGGCCCTATCGTGCCCAGCCATAAGCCTGGCCCGCGCGAGGAGTTGCTGCTACGCCGCTGCTACGCCAGCTGTCTGGAAGAGGCAACGCGCCGGAAGCTCAATACGCTGGCGTTCTGCTGTATCTCGACTGGCGTGTTTGGCTATCCCCAGGAAGCTGCCGCGCGCGTAGCCATCGATGCCGTTCGCCATCATCTAGACCATAACGACCCCAACCTTAAGGTGATCTTCAATGTTTTTCTCGCGTCTGACGAGGCAATCTACCGCAGCCTTCTCCAAACAAATCGATAAGCTCCGCGCTGCACTCGATGCATCTGACGCCGTGGTAATCGGTGCCGGAGCAGGACTCTCAACCGCCGCCGGATACACCTATTCGGGTAAGCGATTCAATGAGCTCTTTGGCGACTTTGCCGCACGCTACGGCTTTACCGATATGTATTCTGGCGGCTTCTATCCCTATGATTCACTCGAGGAGTACTGGGCGTTTTGGAGCCGCTACATTATGTGCAACCGATACGATCCCGTACCGACGCCGCTCTACGAACAGCTCTTGGGCATAGTGCATGACCGTGACTACTTTGTGCTGACTACGAATGTGGACCATTGTTTCCAGCGTGCGGGCTTTGACAAGCAGCGGCTCTTCTACACGCAGGGAGACTACGGCCTGTTCCAGTGCAGCAAACCCTGCTGCCAGGAGACATGGGACAACGAAGAGCTCGTGCGCCATATGGTCGCCGCCCAACAGGACCTGCGCATTCCGTCTGCGCTTGTGCCCCATTGCCCTCACTGTGGGGCCCCGCTTACGATGAATCTGCGCGCCGACGATACGTTTGTCCAGGACAAGGGTTGGTACGCTGCCGCCGATCGCTACCAGGATTTCCTGCGCCGCCACAACAATATGCGCGTTCTTTTCTTGGAGCTTGGCGTAGGCGGCAACACGCCCGTCATCATCAAATACCCGTTTTGGCAGATGACGGCCAAAAACGAGCACGCCACGTACGCGTGCGTCAACCTTGGCGAGGCGGTCGCTCCGGCAGAAATCGCCAATCGCAGCATTCTGATCGACGCCGGCGCCGAGCGCGTAATAGAGGCACTTGCCATCCAAGCCGTCAGATAGCGAGGGCAATACCTTCTTCAAACATGTACGTCAGCATCCAAAAACGACATTTTTCGACATCTTTGGATGCTGACGTACAACTTTTGGGCAGTCATCGGGGATGTTCTTAAATGACTAGTCGTTAAAGAACATCCCCGATGACTGGTTAACCGTGGAAGCGGGCTGTGGGCGCGAGCGGTTGCTCGCGGAAGACGCGGTCGACGGCGGCGCGGTATTCGTCGACCTTTTTGGTCTTGCGCACAAGCTTGTGGACGGTGGCGGGATCGGCGAAGGCACACTTGGCGTAGAACCACCACTCCTTCATACGAAAGACCGCGTTGCCGCCAATCTCCTCTGCATAGGCCGCGAACAGCGTATCGTGGAAGCGCTGGAGCTCGGCGGTCGTGGCTGCAGGGCTGCCCTTGACCATGCGGGCCAGCGCAGGGTTCGCGAGCAAGCCACGCCCCAACATCACATGGCGCGTGCCGGGATAGGCCTCCACCAGCGCGTCCATGTCCTCAAGATCAAAGATGTCGCCGTTATAGGCCACCGGGAACGGCGCACGCGCGAGCGTCTCGCCATAAAACTCTTTGCGCGGCGAGCCCGTGTAACGATCCTTTTGCACTCTCGGATGCACGATTAGCTCGGCCAGTGGCATGCGGCAGTAAAGGTCGAGCACGCGCTCGTACTCCTCGTCGCTCTCGAGTCCCAACCTAGTCTTGACCGACACCGGCAACGGCGAGCGCTCACACACATCGCTCAAGAACACCTCGAGCTCATCCAAGTTACGCAAGAAACCCGAGCCCTTGCCCTTGGCAACAACTGTCCCAGAAGGGCAGCCCAGGTTAAGGTTGACCTCGCGATAGCCCATGTCGGCGAGCACCTGCGCCGCCCACACAAACTCGTCCGCATTCTTGGACATAAGCTGAGGGATGACATTGAGTCCCTGGTTGTTGGCCGGGTCGACTTCCTTAAACGCCTTGCCGCCAAAGCGGTTACCCACCCGCGGCGGCGGCAAAAACGGCGTGTAGTAGCAGTCGAGCGCGCCAAAGCACTCCGCATGCACGCGACGGAACACATGCCCGGTAATCCCCTCCATGGGGGCCAGCGATAGGATCATCTACTCTTCTCTCATATCAACGAATGTGACAAAGGGACTGTCCCTTTGTCACATTCCATTCAAACGGTTCAGGAACTCTTCGCAGGCGCGGGAGCGCAGGCGATATTTTTTCCACACCAGGTACGAGGCGATGGTAAGCGGCGGCTCAAATGGGATAAATCGCAGGTCGCTGCATTCATCCACCTGCAGCAGGCTGCCAATGCCAACGGCACACGCAGTACCCGAGCGAACCAGATGCGATGCGTTGCCGATCAAGTCGAAATGCCCCACAACGTTGAGGTCATCGATGGTAAGGGCACCGTTGGACCACGTCGCCAAATCCAGCGCTCGATTCGACGTGCGCGAACTCAGCAGCAACGGCATCTTCGCAACATCCTCAGGCGTCAGCACGTCCAAGTCGCCCCAGGGGCCATTCGCCGCGACAACCACACCGGCTCGATCCACCTCGGGCATACGGATCCACTCGTATTTCTCGACGTTAACGGGCTCCAACAGCAGGGCAAAGTCGAGCAGGCCACGCTCTAGGCGCTCCTCTACCGCGTCGGCATTACCGGTGTAAAGCTCGATCGTCACGCCGGGATGGTCTCGATGCAGGTCCGCAAAAGTGTCGAGCACCAGCCGCATCGACCTAGTCTCGCCAGCGCCAATGCGGATATTGCCCGCAATGCCAAGCTCCCGATCTGCCAGCTCCGACTCGGTCTGCTCCACCAGCGAGACAATCTCCTCGGCACGTTGGCGCAGACGCATCCCGTCGCTCGTAAGCACACACGATCGGTTGGTGCGCTCAAACAGCTCAACGCCCAGCTCGCGCTCCAAGTCGGCGATCTGGCGCGACAGTGTGGGCTGTGTCACATGCAGCACGTTTGCCGCCTCGGTCATGTTTTCCTCACGCGCCACGGCAAGAAAATAACGCAGCGTTCGTAGCTCCATGGCGCCCCCAATCCGGCTAGACTCGTCCTTCGGCTAGTCATTCGATTCTCGTATATCCAGTCAGTCGATATAAGCAATATACATCATCGGCGTATCAACGTACGCTATAGCCATCCCCTCAAGAACAAGGAGGACGCCAAGCCGCACAATGGACGAAAAGACAATCGCCAACTTACGCGACGCTGGCTGTAGCGAGGAGCTCATTGAACAGTACGCCTCTGCCGCCAGCGGCTGTGCGCGCATTTGCCTACTCAAACAGTATCGTCGCGAATTGCTCGACAGCATCCACTCGGAGCAAAAGAAGCTCGAGTGCCTCGACTACCTCATCTACCAGCTGCGCAGCGTCTCGACCGGGTGCTGCCCGCACACATCAAAGGAGCAGCCATCATGACCATTAAACAGACCGCAGGCCACGACGCACTGGGCGAGTTCGCCCCGGAGTTCGCGCATCTCAACGATGACATTCTCTTTGGCGAAGTATGGAATCGCGAGGACAAGCTGCCGCTCAAACTGCGCAGCATCGTGACCGTAAGCGCGCTCATCGGCAAAGGCATCACCGACAGCTCGCTCAAGTACCACCTGGCCAGCGCCCGGGCAAACGGAGTCACGCGCGAGGAGATGGCAGAAATCCTCACCCACATCGCCTTCTACGCCGGCTGGCCCAACGCCTGGGCCGCCTTCAACATGGCCAAAGAAGTGTATGCCGACGACGCCGACACAAAAGACGGCGCCGAGGCCCACGGCGGGTTCTTTGGCCTCGGCGAGTCCAACGACGCCTATGCGCCGTATTTTATCGGTCAGAGCTATCTCAATGCGCTTACCGCCCCGGGCGATTACCTGCCCATCCATAACGTTACCTTTGAGCCGGGCTGCCGCAACAACTGGCACATCCACCACGCGAGCAAAGGCGGCGGACAGGTGCTGATCTGCGTCGATGGCGAGGGCTGGTACCAGGAAAAGGGCAGGCCCGCGCAGCGCCTGCGCCCCGGCGATATCGTCGAGATTCCCGCCAACGTCAAGCACTGGCACGGCGCCACCGCCAACAGCTGGTTCAGCCACCTGGCCTTTGGGTTCCCCGGTGAGGACACGAGCAACGAGTGGCTCGAACCCGTGGACGACGAGCAGTACGGCGCGTTGGAGATCTAAGCCCGCGATCTGCCAAAAACGCGGCAAACCGGCACCACCAATCCCCCATCCGCCACCCCGCGAAACGAAGGTGAATACTTTTCCCGAGAAGTGAACGAGTAAAATCGGACCCCCGAAGCATCGACACTTTTGGAGAGCTATTTCCTGCAGTTTTATCGCTCAAATCCTGCGGTTTTGGTATCCAAAACTGTGGATACTTCGGGGCCCAAAATAGGTCGTTCACTTCTCGGGAAAAGTATTCACCTTCGATTTACCGGTGCTTATAAACAGCAAGGGGGCCGCCCAGCAGGCGACCCCCTCGCTCGCTATTCATCCCTCGTCAGCGGCTTCATGCTCCAAAAAACGACGTT
The DNA here is from genome assembly GCA_900544065.1 of uncultured Collinsella sp. Classification (GTDB taxonomy): domain Bacteria; phylum Actinomycetota; class Coriobacteriia; order Coriobacteriales; family Coriobacteriaceae; genus Collinsella. The sequence continues at coordinate 18,724 of UQTR01000020.1, read as the reverse complement.
CATGATGACGACGATCACCAGCACAGCCGCGTTGGCAACCCAAAAGCCCATGTTAAGGCCCAGCCACTCCGTGGTGTCAAACAAGTCCATCCAAATCTGCGTCCAGTTCATGCGAACGCTCCTTTCTGCGTCAATACCCTGCTACAGCAGCTCGCCATAGCGCTTGACGTAGGCCTTCTTAAGGCTCGTCGCGAGCGCCATGTACAGCAAAATGCACGGGATCAGAAACAAGAAGTACTCGACAGGCAGCGCACCCAGGCCCAGCACGGGACCAAGCGGGCTAAACGGGATCAGCGTAAGCAGCGCGATGCCCGTCATCGTGAGCAACATCACCGGCGCCGAGGCACGGCTCTGGATAAACGGCAGTTTAGGCGTGCGGATCATGTGGATGACCAGCGTCTGGCTCCACATGGACTCAACGAACCAACCGGCCTGGAACAGCGCGATGTAGGCCAACTGCATCTGCTCCAGCGCAGCGCCCGAGTAGACGCTCGCCAGGTCGTTGAACAGCACACCGTGGCTCACAAACAGAGGGCAGAAGACAAAGTACATAAAGATGTAGGTCATGAAATCGAAGATGGAGCTCGTGGGCCCGATCCAGATCATGAACCTGCCGACACTCGAGGCGTCCCAAGTGCGCGGTACGCGCAGGAACTCCTCGTCCACGTTATCCCAGGGAATCGCCAGGCAGCTGCAGTCATAGATCAGGTTGAGCAGGATCAGCTGGATGCTCATCATGGGCAAGAACGGCAGCAAGGCGGATGCGGCAAGAACGCTGAACATGTTGCCGAAGTTGGAGCTTGCGGTCATCTTGATGTACTTGATCATGTTGGCGTAGGTCTTACGCCCCTCGATGATGCCCTCCTCGAGCATCATCAGGTCCTTCTCGAGCAAGATGATGTCGGCCGACTCCTTGGCCACATCAACGGCGGTATCGACCGAGATGCCAATGTCGGACGACTTCATGGCCGAGACGTCGTTTATGCCGTCACCCATGTAGCCCACGACATGCCCGTTGTCGCGCAGAACAGAGACGACGCGCGCCTTTTGATCGGGTGTGAGCTTGGCGAACACCTGCACGTCCTCGGCACGGCGAGCAAGCTCGGTGTCGTCCATGGCGGCAATATCGCTGCCGAGCAGCATATTGTTGACCTCGAGCCCCACCTGCTTGCAGATGGTGCGCGTGACCTTCTCGTTATCGCCGGTCAGAATCTTGGTGGCGACACCGTGATTGCGCAGCGCCTCGATGGCATCGGCCGTGGACTCTTTGGGCGGATCCAAAAACGCCAGGTAGCCGATCAGCACCATGTCGCGCTCATCGTCGGCGCTAAAGGCGCCAGCAGGCGAAGGATTAGACTTTTGAGCAATCGCCAGCACACGGAAGCCGTCATCGTTAAGATCGGAAACCGTCGCCAGAATGTGCTCACGCACCTCATTGTCCAATACATGAACGCCGCCATCAATCTCGGCATGCGAGCACACCGACAGCATCTCCTCGACGGCACCTTTGGTGACCATCTGCGTCTTTCCGCTGCGGTCGCGGACCACCGTGGTGAGGCGACGGCGCGAAAAGTCGAACGGCACCTCGTCGACCTTCACGTAGGCCTCGGAAAGATCGGTGAGGCTCGGGTCGTTTTGCTCCTCTTCCTCGGTGCACTTAATGATCGCCAGGTCCATCAGGTTCTTATAACCCGTCTGGAAATAGCTGTTGAGATAGGCGTGACGCAGAACGCGCGAGTCCTCCTGGCCGTTAATGTTCCAGTGGTACTCCAGTACCACCTGGTCCTGCGTCAACGTGCCGGTCTTGTCCGTGCACAACACGTCCATCGCGCCAAAGTTCTGAATCGAGTTGAGGTTCTTAACGATGGTCTGCTTTTTGCTCATGGCCATCGCGCCCTTGGCCAGGCACGTGGTAACGATCATGGGCAGCATCTCGGGCGTCAAGCCCACGGCGATGCTGATGGCGAACAGGCCGGCATTGAGCCAGTCGCCCTTGGTAACGCCGTTGATCAGAAAGACAAACGGGACCATCACCATCATAAAGCGGATGAGCACCCACGAGACATCGTTGACGCCTTTGGAAAAGCTCGTCTCTACGGCGTCCTCGGACAGGCTCGAGGCCATGGAACCAAACAGGGTCTGCTCGCCCACGCTAAAGACGAGCGCCGTCGCACTACCCGAGATTACGCTGCTGCCCATGAGGGCGATGTTCTCGAACGACGTCGCCGAATCGGACTCGATGCAGGTCGCAGGCACCTTCTCGACCGGCTCACTCTCGCCCGTCAGGCTGGCCTGACTCACAAAGAGGTCCTTGGCCTCGATGATCCTCACGTCGGCGGGGATCATGTCGCCGGCAGACAGATGCACGATATCGCCGACCACCACGTCATCAATGGGAATCTCGGTCCGGGGGGCACCTTTACGAGTAACCGTCACGGTGGTCGTGATCATATCGAGCAGCTTTTCGGCCGCGTTGCCGCTGCGCGCCTCCTGAACATAGCGCAGGGTGCCCGAGAGCACCACCATCGTGGTGATGATGATCACCGTCAGCGGGTCAAAATCCTCCGGCGTGCTGCCCATCATCGACAACGCCGGGAACACCATGTCGGTTGTCGCCGAGATAATGGCCAGGAAAAACAGGATCGCCGTAAAGGGATTGACGAAAGCACCCGCAAGCTTACGAGCCAGCGACTTCTTCTTGCCGCGCGTGACCACGTTGCGGCCGTTGTCAGCCTCGCTGTGCGCGACCTCATCGCGATCAAGACCACCCAGGTTCGAATCAACCCAGGACATGGCCTCGGTCAACGAGATGGTCGCCGCATGCTGGATGCGGCCCTCCGCACGGTGCCTCATCAGTTCTTTTTGCGCCTGAACCGCAGACGGCGTATGGCGCATAGTCAGCTTTTTCAATTGCCTCGCTCCGTTCTATCGATCGGATGCAGGGCGAATCAGCCGCGCGTCCCCATCAAAGTGGGCCCGCGCCGGCAACTTCGTCCTGCTCTACTGGTACTGTCACTGCCGCTCACGGTCCTCACCTCTCTTCCGCATCTGCGACTGTCTACAGAATAGAAAAGCCGCAAGATCGAGCACATGGCTGGTTTCTTGCGGCTTTCTTGCGATTTGGCAAGGATTGTCCGAGTGATCATTTGGGTCGATAGGAGTGAAAACCTGGAGCGTCACTCGACCATTTTGTAGCCCACACCCCATACGGTCAGCAGGTAGCGGGGGTTATCCGGCTCGGGCTCAATCTTCTTTCGAATTTTGCGAACGAAGGCCATGATGTTGCTGTCATCGAGCAGATACTCGTCTTGCCACACCGCCCGATAGATTTCCTCTTTACTAAAGACCGTACCCCGGTTGCTGGCCAAAAAGGCAAGAATGTCGAACTCCTTGGGCGTGAGCGAGACGGGCGCGTCCGATACCTTGACGGTGCGCGAGGCCAGGTCGATCGAAAGCTCACCGATAACGATGGGCCCAGTGGCGGCACTTGCCTGCGAGCCGGCGACAGCCAGCTCTATGGTGGTCAGCCTGCCCGAAGCGATATCGGCAAACACGGGGGCGAGCTCCAGGGCGGCAGCACTGCCGGACGAGAACAGCGCGCTGCTGAGCTCGGCGGCCTCGGCCGGCGTAATCGCGATATTGGTTCTGTTGGTACGCATAGAACCGCCCTAGAACAAGCTGCTCGAGCGGGACAGATAAGCCCGCTTGATCGTCGAAGCAACAACAAGATACAGCACGCTCAGCACCACGACGATGCCCAAATACCATAGGGGCAGCGTGGCGAGCCCAAACAGTTGCGCCACCGGACTGAGCGCAAGAAGCGCCGTGACAACGAGCATGACGACAACCATCACCACGAGCGGTGTGCAAGGGCGATCCCCGTCACGGACACTGCGCGTTCGCAACACCAGGAGCACGAGCGATTCGGTCCATGCGCATTCCAACAGCCAGCCGGCCTGGAAGGTCGCGATAAAGGCCGCCCGACCCGCCGCGTCGAGCGCGGCAAAGGGCGCACCGCAGACGGCGGGGCATACGCCCAAGAACAGAATGACAAACGTAATGATGTCGAAGGCCGAGCTCGCAAAACCAAAATGAAGCATAAAGCTACCGAGCCCCTTGCCCGACCACGCCTTGGGGCGAGCGATTTCCACGTCATCGACGTTGTCCCACGAAAGTGCGAGGCACGTGGCGTCGTAGCACAGATTGAGTAGGAGCAGCTGAGCGGCGGTCGCCGGCAAAAACGGCAGGAAAATGCTCGAAGCGGCAACCGAGCAGATGTTACCAAAGTTGGAACTTGACGCGATACGAATGTACTTGGAGGCGTTGGCAAACGAGGCCCTGCCTTCGCTGACGCCCTCGGCAACCACACCCAGGTCGCGCTCGAGCAGCACCAGGTCGGCGACCTTCTTGGATTCGGCCGCCGCCGAGTCCACCACGATGCCGACATCCGCCGACGTAAGCGCCGGCACGTCGTTCACACCGTCGCCGATATAGCCGACGGTGTGACCGGAAAGACGAATCAGGCTGACAATCTGTGCCTTTTGCGCTGGCGTGAGCTCGGCGAACACGCGGGTGCGCCCCACTTGAACGAGCGCCTCGGATTCCGTCATCCCCTCGAGCATGCCGCCGGTGATGACGTTATCGGCAGGTATGCCCAAGCGCGAGCACGTTGACCGAGCGACCGAAGCCGAGTCGCCGGTGAGCACGCGCACCTCGACGGAAAGGTCGGACAGGGCTTGTACGGCGGCACGAGCACTCGCCTTGGGCCGATCGAAAAAGCCCAAAAAGCCGCACAGCACCAGGTCATCCCAATCCGCCGACGTCGTGCTATAGGCGACGGCGAGCACCTTGATGCCATCGGCGCGCATATCCTCGGCAACCTCGTAGGCACTCCGGCGGCCATCGGCATCCATGGGCACCAGCTCGCCTTTAAAGTTGGCCCATGCGCAGCGCGCGCACACGCTTTCGACCTCGCCCTTTACGATGGTCAGATGATTGCCAGAGCGAACCTGCAGCCCCAAACAACCAAGCGCCCCGGGCATGGCGTCGAGTTTGACGCCCGAAGCCTTGGTAACGTGGTCGAAGGGGTCGGAGGCATGCAGCGTAAAGGCGCGGTCAAGGTCTTTGGCGACAAGGTGCAGCTCGGGCACTGTACACGCATCGGCAATGGCCCGATTGAGCTGGTTGGCAGCAGCCCCCTGGCTCGTGCTCTCCAGATACGCCAGGTTGAGCGTCTGCTCGCTTTCGTTGCCCAGGATATCGGTGTAGTACTCGAGCACGGCGGCGTCTTCGGTAAGCGTGCCCGTCTTGTCAACGCACACCACGTCCATGGAGCCCAGCGACTCCATGGCGTCGACGTTCTTAACGATGACCTGCTTGTTTTTTAGTCGATGCGCACTGCCCGACAAGCAGACGCTCGTGACGACCGGCAGCATTTCGGGCACCAAGCCAACGGCCGTCCCTAGGGCAAACAGCAGTGCCTGCGCCCAGTCGCCCAGCACAAAGCCTCGGATCATAATGACAATCGGCAACACGATGAGCATGCACCTCACCAGCGCAGCACAAATGCTCTTGGCACCGGTGCCAAACTGCGTGCCCATTCGAGCGCGCCGGCGCAAAACGGGCGCCTCCTCGGCAATGCGGGTGAGAACGGTTGCCGAAGCCTTGCCGTCGACAATGGTCGTTCCTGCGCGAACGGTCTCCCCTTCCCGCTTGGCGGTCTGGCCGCTCTCGCCTGTAATCGACGATTCAGAGACAAGGATCTGGTCGCCCTTGGCAAGGGTCACGTCGACCGGGCAGAGCATGCCGGCATATAGGCGGACGACGTCGCCGGGCACAAGCCGGTCGGCATCAACTTGAATCCAACACGCATCGACACGTTTCCAAACGGCCGCGTGGTTCGCTTTAAACATATGGCGATCAAAGCTGCGTTTGGCCTCGTTTTCGTAAAACAAGCGCACCAGGCCGCCCACCAGCCACATCAAAAAGAGCACAGCTGGCGCGAACACGCCCGTCTGGCCTTCCGCCTGCGGAACGACATCGACCAAAAATGCCAGGCCGGCCAGTGCAAGCAGCAGCGACGAAAACGGATTGAAGAACGATTTTCTAATCATCGAAGCCTCTTTCTAGCATGGCTTCGATTGTATCCGAGGGTGCATGCCAGCAACCCCGCCCCAACCCTTGCGACTTCCTTGCTTTTAGCCGTGACAAAAGGGTTGTCCCTTTGCCACACTATTCGGAGCGCAGGGCCTCCACAGGATCCTTCTTGGATGCGCTACGGGCCGGCAGCAAGCCGGCAACCACCGTCAGAAGCACCGAAATCGCAATGAGCACCAGCGCGTCCTGTACAGGCAGGCTCATCAGGTTGGGCACCTGCTTGTTCGCAAGCGCCCAGGCATTGACCGGGAAGCTCACGAGCACCACCACGACGATGGCAAAGACGCCAGCGATGAGGCCTTCGATAAAGGTCTCGGCATTGAACACGTTGGCCACGTTGCGTTTCGACGCGCCGATCGCACGCAGGATGCCGATCTCCTTTTTGCGCTCCAGCACACTGATGTAGGTGATGATGCCAATCATGATGGAGCTCACCACCAGACTAATGCTTACAAACGCGATGAGTACCAAGCTGATGGTGTTCACGATATCGGTCACCGAGCCCATAATGATGCCCATGTAGTCGGTGTACGAGATGGTCTGCTCATCGTGCCCGACGGCTTTGACCTGCTTGTTATACGCATCGATATGGTCGAGCACGCGCTCCTTGGCCTCAAAGTCGCGCGGGAAAATCTTGACTGAGATAGGATCGGCCTCGTCAGCATAGCCCAGCGTGGTCAGGTTGTTGTCGTAGGTGAGCTTCGATGCCTTCGCATAGCTCATCATGAGCGAGCTCAGGTCCTCGGCGTCCATGTTGAAGTGGATGGCGCGGGCAAAGGCGCTCGCATCCACGCGCATGGCGCTCGCCAGGTTAGCAAAACTCGAAGACATCTGCGTCGCCATCTGGTCCATAAGCCCTGCCGCGCCCGCCTTGAGCTGAGCCGATACCGTCGTCGCGATCTGCTCGCTAATCGTCCTCATCACCTGATCCATAGCCTGCTGCAGATACGGAGCCAGCTGCTTTTGCACATAGTCGGTCATCGCCTGCCGCAGGCGCTCGGCCAGGGCATCGCCACCGAGTGCCTTGAGCTGAGCCAGGTATTGCTGCGCCGCAGCATCGTTCTCAAGATACGCCGAGAACGCAGCGGCGAGCTTCGATGCATCCTTAAGGTCCTCGGGCGTCAGCGCCTTAAACTGATCGGACTGCATAAAGCCCTCAAACAGCTGGTTGGCAAGCGCGCCCACCTGCTGCATCTGCTCGGGCGTAAGCTCCAAGCCATCAAAGACGCCCGAGAAATCGGGGGTCGGTGCCTTGGCCATGATGTCGCTGAAGTCGATGTCCCTGCCAACGCCCGAAAGGTCGATATCCAAACCCGACAAATCGATGCCCGAAAGGTCAATGCCGCCGGCCGTTCCCGAGAGCGCAGATGTATCGAACGAGAACGCGCTCTTGAGCGCCGCCTCGTCAACGCTGAACATGCTGCCCAGGTCCACGCCCCGCTTGGCCTCGCCCTGCAGCTCGTCGAACGTTTTGCCGGTAAAGACATCCGTCTCGGGATGAGCAAGCTGCTCCTGCACAATCTGCGAATCGGCCGCGCGCTCCATAAGCTGGCGAGTCAGCGCGTGCGTGTAGGCAATTCCCGGAGACAACGCGCTCGCGTTGGCAGTCTCGTTGGGCTGCACCACGCCCACAATGCGCACGTCAATACCGTCGGCAACCTTGGCCGCCATAAAGTCGGCGTCACCGGACATATCGGTCCACATACCGGTCTCTTCGTTTTTGCGATACGCATCGGCCGGCGACAACACCTTAAACGTCGTAGACAGCGCATCGTCGTAGGTAAAGTCGGCGGCGGTCTCGGGCGTTTCGACCTCGCCATCGGCCGTCATGGCGCTGTTGACCAGGTCGTTAAGCTCATTGATATCCAGCGCGCCGATGCTATAGAGCGTGTAGTCGCCCACTGTGCCACGGCTCGAAAGCACCATCACGGCCTCGTTCGCAGACGTGGGCCAATGACCGGCGACGACATCGTACTGGCTGTCGAGCAGGCTCTGGTCGTCAATCATCTCGTTGAAGACCGAGGTCCCCATGGATTCCATGCTCACCGTTGCCGCCGAGCTCGCGCCTCCGCTCATAGCCTCGGTCATCGCGTTGGGCACCAGGCGCACGGGCTTCTCGTCGCCCTTGCCCGCGCGATACACGACTGGCGTCACGCCGTAGCTGTACTGAATGGCGTTGACCTCTTTGTCGATGCCGTCGCCCCCGTCATCGAGCCACGCCTTAAAGCTCGTCATATCGTTGGACTTAACGCTCGCAAACATATCTTTTACGGCCGTGACCACGGGAATCTTATCGGACTTCTCGACCGAATCGCCCTCGCTGCCGGAAGCGCCGCTCGCGTCCTCGCCATCCTCCGTGGCCCCCTGTCCGCCCATCATGGACGACAGGTCGTAGTCCTGCTTAGAGATCGTAAGCGGGTAGCTCGAGAGCGTGTCCTCCTCGACCTTTTTGATGTAGTTGTTCACGCCGTTGGAGAGCGCTAGGATTGCCGCGATGCCGATAATGCCAATCGAGCCCGCAAAAGCCGTCATGGCCGTACGGCCCTTTTTGGTCATGAGGTTGCGCGCCGAAAGCCCCAGCGCCGTCACAAAGCTCATCGAGGTTTTGCGCGTGGGCTTGGCTTCGCGACGCGCAGCCCCAGCGGCGTCGAAGGGGTCGGAATCGTCGGTGATCTTTCCATCTGCGAGATTGACGATGCGCGTGGCGTACTGGTACGCCAGCTCGGGGTTGTGCGTGACCATGATGACCAGGCGGTCGCGCGCAACCTCCTTGAGCAAGTCCATGACCTGCACGGACGTCGTCGAGTCCAGGGCGCCGGTCGGCTCGTCTGCCAACACGATCTCGGGGTCGTTAATCAGGGCACGGGCAATGGCCACGCGCTGCATCTGTCCGCCCGAAAGCTGGCTCGGACGCTTGTTCACATGCTCGCCCAGACCAACTGCCTCAAGCGCCTCGCGCGCACGCTGGCGACGCTCGGCATGGCCAACGCCCGTGAGCGTGAGCGCCAGCTCCACGTTTTCCAAGATGGTCTGATGTGGAATAAGGTTATAGCTCTGGAATACAAAGCCGATGCGGTTATTGCGGTAGGCGTCCCAATCGCGGTCGCGAAAGTCCTTGGTCGAGATACCGTCGATCAGAAGGTCGCCCGAGTCAAAATGATCAAGCCCGCCAATGACGTTGAGCATCGTAGTTTTGCCCGAACCCGAAGGGCCCAGAATGGCCACGAACTCGTTATCGCGAAAGGCCAAGCTCACGCTATCGAGCGCCACCTGCGTAAACGACTGCGTGACGTACCTTTTGCAAATATCTTTGAGCTCCAGCATGGACGGCAACCTCTCCCGCGCGGGCACGCTCGCCCGCTCTCTCCGCCGTTCGTATTCGACGCGTTTGTCCTACTCTATCCCCATTTTTAGCCGGCACCAGTGAGGAATGTAACGAACCGCGCCAAAAACGAACGGGACGGCACGCCACACGGCGCACCGTCCCGCACACAACATCGACAATGTGACAAAGGGACTGTCCCTTTGTCACATTCGTGTACTCGGCCTTTACTGTTCGCTCTTCGCAATCGCCTGGTCGATAAGCTTGTCGAGCGCCGCGCGCTGCTCGGCGGAGCTGATGGCGCCCACGATGGGCTCCCCTACGATGTTGCCGTTCTGGTCGATAACGTAGGTCGTCGGGAACGAGAACAGATTTGACGTAAACTTGCCGGCCTCGCTATCCGACTTGAACCAGATGTTCTTATATGTCACGCCCTTCTTGCTCAGCACGTCCTTGGCATCTGCAATCTCGTCCTTGTTGCCATCGAGCGTAAAGGAATTGACGCCCACGACCTGGCCACCCTTCTCGGCAAGCTCCTTATTCAGGTTCTCAAGATCGCCCAGCTCGCCCACGCACGGCTTGCAAGTGGTAAACCAGAAGTTCATGACGGTGACCTTGTTCTTAGAGAACAGCTCGTCACTGCTCACGTCGTTGCCGTCCAGGTCCTTGCCCGTAAAGCTAGGGAACTTCGTCGCCTCGCTCGAAGCATCGGCGCCAGCCGTCATGCCAGCGGCCGAAGCGTCAACGCTCTCGCCTGCGCTCGGCGTGCTTCCACAGCCGGGAAACTTCTTTTCCAGGCTCTCGAGCTTGTCCTCGATTTCCTTGATCTGCTGCGCGCCGGCCTTGAGTGTCTTGAGCTCATCTGCCGTAAACTCATCCTTGGCTCCGTCGATGGTCTTGAGCAGGAAGTCGCCGTAATTGCTGCCGTCCTCAATCATTGTCGACTCTTTATTTGCTGCATTGAATACCTTTTCCCACAGCGCATTATCGCTCGAAAGGATATCGTTCTCTTTTTGCATGAGCTTCGCATACAGCTCGGCGGCGTCATCGGCGTTGGCCGGCTCTTGCGCAATGAGCTCCGCGATCTTAGGATCGGAGCCCGTAGATTCGCTCGCGTTGCCACCGGGCGCCGAACACGCCACAAGACACAAGGCCAGCACCGGCACCATAAACAGGGCCGCAATCTTAGAAAGCTTCATGGTCATTCCTCCGTTTTGTCGAAGCTTGTTTTACTTTTTATCAGCGGTCAGAGGGAGCTTTTCTGCCGACACATCCAGGCCATAGCGATAGCTGATGGCATCAACGGGACAGGCCCCAATGCACTTTCCGCACCGGATACATTCGGCATGATTGGGCGCGCGGGTCACGTCAACGTCCATCTGACAAACCTTTGAACACTTGCCGCACGAGACGCATTTGCATGCATCGACCCGAATCCCCAGTAAGGACACCTTATTCATGAGCGCATAAAATGCGCCGAGCGGACAAATCCATTTGCAGAAGGGGCGATAGAACAAAACGCTCAGCACTACCACGGCAATGAGAACGGCAAGTTTCCAGGTAAAGAGCTGCCCCAGCGCAGATCGGATTCCAGCGTTGGCAGCCGCCAGCGGAATGGCGCCCTCGAGCACACCCTGTGGACAGATGTACTTGCAAAAGAACGGGTCCCCCATCCCCACATCGTTGACCACCAGCACAGGCAGCACCACCACAGCAAACAACAGCACAACGTATTTGATATACGTAAGCGCCTTGAGCCTTTTTGTCGAAAGCTTTTTGCCGGGGATCTTATGAAGCAGCTCCTGCAGCCAGCCAAACGGGCACAAAAACCCGCATACAAATCGTCCCAACAGTACGCCGAGCAAAATGAGCGTACCGGTGACATAGTAAGAAAAGTTGAACTTGGATGAACCCACCACCGACTGGAACGACCCAATGGGGCACGCGCCCGATGCCGCGGGGCACGAATAGCAGTTAAGCCCAGGTACGCAGACTGTTTTTCCCGCACCCTGATAGATGCCGCCTTTGGCAAAGTTTGGCAGGTGAATGTTGGTGACGAGCGTCGCCGCCGCCTGAATGAATCCGCGAAATCGGGCCAAAACATGCGACGCAGTGTTTTCTCTTTTATCCAATTCCGATACACTCCAAGCACAGCCTAATCGCTTTGGCCAGCACGGCATCCGCCTCGCCACGCATAACGCCAAAGCACACCATGGCAATTCCGACGATCAACAAAGCGACCTGTACCACGGGTTTTACCGCTTTGAACAACCTGACCACTCCTTTCGTTACGCGACCATTGGACCATATCGACCATAAAATCCGTGTTAAGCGCGATTTGGAATGTGCAAGGAGACTGTTATGCGTATTTTGATCGTCGAAGACGAGCGAGCACTGTGCGACACCATCGCACGCAGCTTGCGAAACCTGGCATACAGCGTCGACTGCTGCCACGATGGGCAGGAGGCGCTCGACCTGCTGGGCGTTGAAGTCTTTGACCTCGTGGTGCTCGACCTCAATCTTCCCCGTATCGACGGCATGACCGTGCTCAGGGAACTTAGGAAAACCGACTGCGAGACCAAGGTGCTGATTCTGTCCGCGCGTGGCGAAGTATCCGATAAAGTCGCTGGACTCGATGCCGGCGCCAACGATTACCTTGCCAAGCCGTTTCATCTGGACGAGCTTGCGGCAAGGATCCGCAGCCTTACCCTCAGGCGTTTCGCACAAAGCGACATAGTATTAACCTGCGGAAAGCTCAGCTTTGACACCAAGGCGCGCATCGCCTCCGTGGACGGCGAGGCTCTATCTCTTACACGCAAGGAAACGGGAATCCTGGAATACCTGATGCTTAATCAGGGGCGGCCGGTAAGCCAAGAGGAGCTTATCGAACACGTCTGGGATAGCACCGTGAACAGCTTTAGCAACGCAACCCGCGTTCACATCTCGTCGCTCCGAAAAAAGTTGCGCAGCGTTTTGGGATACGACCCGATTCGCAATCGGATTGGAGAGGGCTACGTTATGGAGGATGACGAATGAAAAGGCTTTCGCTGCAATGGCGCATAACGATCATGACGGCACTGTTAACGTGCGCGGCGTGTGTGCTAACGAACTGTTTGGTCGGCTATACGGGTATGCGCTACATGGATGCCATCGGCAGCGACATCTCGGCCTTTAACGCTGCCGGTGTGGATTCGCCCCAAGCGTTTGACCCAACAAGAACAGCCCTCGATGACAAGGTCACGATCGTCGTTAACGATGCGCAGGAATCTTTTGGCGCGACAGCCTGGTGCATCACGGCTGGAATCACGCTACTTGGCGGCGTGCTGGCATACTTTGTGAGCGGCCGCGCGCTCAAGCCGCTACGGGTCTTTGCCGCCCAGGTAGAGCGCGTGCAGCCCGACAACCTAAGCGAGATCAGACTCAGCGAAGATGTGCCCGCCGAGCTACAACGATGCAGCGCCTCTTTCAACGACATGATCGCCCGTCTTGGCGAAGGGTTCTCTGCGCAGCGTCAGTTTACCGGCAACGCCGCACACGAGCTGCGCACCCCGCTCGCCCTTATGCAAGCGCAGATTGAACTGTTTATCTCCGAGCACCCCACATCGCAACCTCAAACAGCCGAGCTGCTCGGCCTGCTACAAGAACAAACCGAGCGGATGTCGCGAATGACCAAGGTGCTGCTTGAGATGAGTGAGCTCCGCAGCGTTCCCTGCGAGGACGATGTTGAGCTTGGCCCCTTGTCCGAAGAAGTCCTCACCGACCTTGCTCCGCTTGCCGAGCATAAAGACATCGTCCTCAATTGCAGTGGCGGCGCTTTGATAATCGGAAGCGACACGCTCCTCTATCGGCTGGTGTTTAACCTGGTCGAAAATGCCATCCGTTACAGCCGCCCCGGCTCCACTGTCAACGTCTCCATCTGCGACAACGACAGCCACGTGTTCCTGCGAGTCGAGGATCAGGGCCCGGGAATACCCAAGCAGTACCGTGAGAGCATCTTCCAGCCGTTCTTTCGACTGGATAAATCCCGCAGCAGGGCATACGGCGGCGCAGGACTCGGGCTAGCGCTTGTCTGGGAGATCGCAGCGCTGCACGGCGGGACTGCAGAGGTTGAAGCAAGTTCCAAGAACGGGACCACCATGCTCGCGACCCTTCCAAAACGGACCGCAGCGTAAACCGAACAGTAAAACGAGAGGGGTCCCGCACACGTTTGCGCGGGACCCCTCTCTGTCAATGCAATTCGCCCAAAAGAGTAGAAACTTACTCCCACTCCACCGTGCCGACAGGCTTGGGGGTCAGGTCGTAGCAGACGCGGCAGATGCCGGGAACCTCAGCGGTGACGCGAGCAGTAATGCGCTTGAGCAGCGCCCAGTCGAGTTCGGGCACCTCGGCGGTCATGACATCGACGGTGTTGATGCAGCGAATGATGCAGGGCCAGTCGTAGGCGCGCTTGCCCTCGCGCACGCCGGTGGCGCGGAAGTCGGGCACAACGGCAAAGTACTGCCAAATGGTCAGGCCGGCCTTGTCGATCTCCTCGCGCACGATGGCATCGGCCTCGCGCAGCGCCTCGAGACGGTCGCGGGTGATGGCACCAAGGCAGCGAACGCCCAGGCCAGGGCCGGGGAACGGCTGACGCTCGACCATGTTCTCGGGCAGACCGAGCTCGCGGCCGACAACGCGGACCTCGTCCTTGTACAGCAGCTTGACGGGCTCGCAGAGCTCAAACTGCAGATCCTCGGGCAGACCGCCCACATTATGGTGGGCCTTTACGCCATCCTTGGACTCCAGGATGTCGGGATAGATGGTGCCCTGGGCAAGGAAGCTGACCTCGTCGCCAACCTTGCGGGCCTCCTCCTCGAACACGCGGATGAATTCGGCGCCGATAATCTTGCGTTTGGCCTCGGGCTCTTCAACGTCCACGAGCTTGTTCAAGAAGCGATCGGTGGCGTCAACGTAGACCAGGTTAGCATCCATCTGATTCTTAAAGACGTCGACGACCTGCTCACTCTCCCCCTTGCGCATCAGACCATGGTTCACGTGCACGCAGATGAGCTGCTTGCCGATGGCCTTGATGAGCAGTGCCGCGACAACCGAGCTGTCGACGCCACCGGAAAGGGCCAGCAAGACCTTCTTGTCGCCGATCTGCTCACGGATTGCGGTGACCTGCTCGTCGATGAACGCCTGGGCAAGTTCGGGAGTGGTGATACGCACCATGTCGTCGGGACGCTTGTTGGGATCCATGCAGAGCTCCTTTTCGGTTCGATGGAATGCGTTGCACATATGCAAACACACCGTCATATGACCTCATTATATGCAGAACGAGGTCCATTTCCTATCGCTCCCATGGAGCTTTTTGCAGGGGCGGTAGTTTTTCTTTATCCCAAGGTCAGCTAGGCTTCGATAACCACTTCGGGGGCGGCATCGGTAAACTTGTCGTTTATACGCTCGGCACACTCGTAAGCAATACGCATTAACATCCAGACCTCAAATGACGGAGTAAAATAGCTGCTATTGTAGCCAGCCGTTAGGAGATGGAAGATGGACTGCGACGGCAACCCGCGCGTTCCCATGCCGCTCATGTGCACTGCCTTTGAGCCGGGGCAAATGGATGCCGCGGTCGCGGGCATCGCCGACACCGATTCGCGCGCTATTGCCACGGCAGAAGCGCTGTACTTTCGCGGACAGGCCGCCCTCGCCGCCGAGACGGCACGCCCCCATCTTGACGCAACTGATCCGTCGCTGCGCTATTCCGCATGTTTCATCTGCGGATATGCCAGTCTGTCGCTCAACCGTATCCCTGACGCCCGCCGTTGCCTTGCGGGCATCCTCGATACGCCAGCTGACGAGGAATCGCCCACCGTTCACGCCGTGCACGTTCTGTTCGCCTCGGCCGCAAGCGTCCTGCTGCACCTGCCTTCCCCGTATTCTGCCGATGAGTTCTATCCGTTCGCAGCGCATCTGCCCGAAGGCCTGCGCCTGTTCGCCAGCTACGTGATGGCGCATGCCCTGTATCTGCGCGGCGAATACGGCCGCAGTCTGGGCATGGCAGAAAACGCCTTGGTCATGAAGCAGGGAAGCTATCCCATATCGGAGCTGTTCCTGCACCTGTCAGCTTCTATGGCATGTATGAGCCTCAAGAACATCGACGCCGCAAAGGCGCATTTCGAAACCGCGTGGAGCATAGCGCGTCCCGACGGCCTTATCGAGCTCATCGGCGAGCACCATGGCCTTTTGCAGGGACTTATCGAGGCATGCCTAAAACAGCAATATCCTGACGATTTCGCACGCATCATCGAGATCACCTATCGCTTTAGCTACGGATGGCGACGCATCCACAACCCCGACTCGGGCGAGGATGTGGCCGACGATCTAACCACCACGGAATTCACCATGGCCATGCTCGCCTGTCGTGGATGGACCAACGCCGAAATCGCACGCCATATGGGCGTATCGCCAGGCACCGTTAAAAACCGCCTGTCCAGCGTATATGCAAAACTTGGCATCGGAACTCGTGCCGAGTTGGTCGCGCATATGTTGCGCTAGCGACCGAACCGTCAAGCGCATCGAACGTGCTCCGGCGTCCCCTCACATTCGCATGCTCAAATTGGACATTTTGCCCCTCGAACGGCACTACCGCGACAGGACACCTTCTCGCATAATTTGATTATTTCCACCGATATTTGCGGGATGGGAGCCCAAGATGCTTGATCGCCGTTCGTTACTTGTTGCCGGAGCGTCCTCGCTGGCGAGCATTATGTTGCCGCGCGTGCCGGGCACCTCAAACGCCTTCATACTGCCGTTCGCGCCCACCGAAGCCTATGCCGACGAAGAAGACCCCTTCAAGGTCCTGGTGCTCTCGCGCACCATGTTCGGCGTGGTCGTGGTCGACATCGCCAACAAGATGAACCCCATCGCGGGTGCCCAGGTCACACTAACGTCGCGCTATGCCGCGGGCAAACAACTCACCGCCACAACCGATGACGAGGGCACAGCGATCTTTGAGGTTGCCCCACTTTCGGAAGGCTACGTGGACGAGGCGACGCTCCTTGACGCGTATGACTTCAACGGCGGCATCTCCATCAGCATGCCGGGCTACCGCGATGTCGAGATCCCTCTCGCGCGCATCCAGGGCGGCACTGCCATTACCGCGCCCACACGCCCGCTCTCCGACGGTGAGCCGTACTTTCGCCAGCTTACGTTCGATGAGTGGGACATCCAATACGCCAACGCCACATTCATGGCAATGCCCAAAGACGATGTAGCAAACGAACAGCCCGACGTGCATGCCTTTGCCGTACAGGCCCACCTGCCGCAGGGTGGGCAGGCAACGCTGCGCATCAACAAAGTGACGCCTGCCGCGGGCAGCTCACCCGAAACCGTCACGCAGATTGGCCAGGTCAAGGCCAGTGCAACGGGTGCGGACAATCTGGCGACGTTCACGCTCGAAGACAAGTTCCTCGATGCGGCATCGGGCATTCTGGAAGAAGGATGCAAGCTGCGCTTTGCCCTCGACTATCAAGGCAAAACCTACACGCTCTCCTCCCCCATGGCCGTTGTCACCGCGCCGGCCGCAAAGGCGGAATCGGGCTCGACCACCATCATTCCCACCACCATGGATCAAGAGATCACTCCGTTTGATTTCCCTGCGGCGTTTCCCGGTATCGGCGGCAACAAGTTCACCTGCTGGATGCCCACGTTTCCAATCCTCTTCGATTTCTCATTTGCCGGGTATGTGCTGTTTGGCGGAGGATACAAACCAGCCAGCTATATGAACGATTCGGGCAACCCTGATCCGGAATACTGGAAGAAGTCGCCGCGCGAATCGGGTGCCAAGCAGGCAAACCGCTACCTCGACGAGATGGAGGGAAAGTGGAACCAATACAAGAGCATGAGCGCTGGCTCGGGCACCGACCCAAGAAACACTAAGCTCCTTCGCCACCATTGCACGCTGCTGTTCACGATGGATATCGCCACACAGGTGTACGGATCGCTTGCCTACGACTGGGTAGGCAAAACTTGGGGCAACAACAACGATCCGGCGTTCGGCAATATTAAGGCCCTCTTCCAAGTAAAAACCGACCTCAACTGGACCGAACAGTTTACCTTGGGCCCGGTGCCGTTTTTCCTAAACGTCAATCCTTGGGTGTTGGCAAAGCTGGCACTCGCGGTAGGCGCCCACACGCACGGCAGCGGTGCGGCGTTCTTCAAAAACATTTCGCTCGACTATTCCAATACGTCGGGATCATTCACCATCCAGATTGGGCTTGCCGTCACCTTTGGAGCCGGCGTTGCAGGCGTCGCTTCGTCCGCCGTGCGCGGTGCCGCGTCCCTCACGCTGTTCATTGGGTACGAGAAGGCGGACGGCCACCAGCTTCCGCGGCTGCGCGTGGGTGCAGACGTCGATGTCGACGTGATACTCCAGTTCATCATGTTCAAGTGGACCACCAAGGCCTGGTCGGGGTCGTGGCCCACGCTCCTCGATTCGTGGAATATGTCGGTGAACAACGGCGACCAGTATGTACTCCAGCGCTCTGAGCTGGCCTTGGGTGGAGATACGCCTTATACGCTGGGTGCCTGCTTTGGCGCAGCCGGCAATGCCGAGTCGGGCGGTGTAGCGCAGTTTATCGCGTCGGCCACCATCGTCACCAATGCCGAGCTGCTCGCATGCGCCGAAGTTGCAGCCACCCCCGTAAACGTCGTACCGATCGTACGCGATTGGGACCAAGCGATCACACGCATTGAGCTCGACGCGGATGCAGAGAGCGATGACACGGGACAGGTCGAGCATTTCGTCCATGCCCTGATGGAGGATGACGAAAACGCCGCGCCGATGTATAAGTACACCTCGCTGCAGACGACGAACGCCGTTGCGGACCCGAACGCCAATTCTGCCGGCGTGTCGGAGGACGAGAGAGGCGGCATAAAGCCCTCGAGCGACAACGTGTTGTTTTCCGGCGTGCTCAGCGAAGCCCACATGAAGCTAGCGATGATTGCCGGCGTGGAATGCCTGTTCCGTATCGCCTCGGTACGCTACGGCGAGAATGGTCGTTCGCGTCTGGTAGTGTATACAAAGACGAACGACACGTGGTCAGCTCCCACGCCCGTGGACTTCCCCCTTGGGTTTGGCGAAGGCGACGTGGAGCGCAACGGCATATTCGATTACGACTTCGACGTGGTGGAATATACAGACGGGAGAGAAACTGTCTCTTATACACATCTCCGAGCCCACGAGACCCTAAGACATCTCGT
>UQTR01000019.1 GCA_900544065.1 uncultured Collinsella sp. | reverse complement strand
GAGATGTCTTAGGGTCTCGTGGGCTCGGAGATGTGTATAAGAGACAGGCTTTCAATCATGTAAATCGCCGTATCTACTCTGCAGACGAAGATCCACCATCAACGATTGCCTGCTCGGACTCAGGAATCCCATCGGCACCCGTGCTCTGTTCTTGCTCCACCTCTTCGCTGATTGCGGAGGCGGGGGTCGAGCCCTTCGCACCCACGATGTAGGCAGCCCCAAATCCTAACGCAATGGCAATCAAGGTCAAAATCACGTAGACAGGCCAATGGCGCTTAATATACGAAAACACGTTGACTCCTTAGAGCTCCGTCTACGAACGGCGGATAACCTCGGTCACGACCTCGGATACCGTGGCAATGTTCGTCGGGTTGACATTGTGGGGCAGGTCGTCCTCGGTACGAGCACAAGCCAGGCGCGTGCCGTCCACGCCGGCGATGGTGAGGGCTCGGCGGCTCGCCTCGAGCGCGGCATAGGCATCGGTCTTGGCATAGGGCATCTCGAGCGCGCCACAATCGACATGGAACGACTTGCACACCTTGCTGACCAGGTTCATGATGCGGCGATCGCCCTTGAGCAGCTGCTGTTCGCCCTCAACCGTCACCACCGAAAGCCTACCGGCACCGACGGATTCAAGATTGATGAAGAAGACGCCGCGGAGCTTATCGCGATGCGAAGCCAAGAAGGCCTTCATACCGGCGCCATCACAATCCGAGGCGCCCGTTGCCACAAACCAGATATCGTGACCGAGCAGCTCATCGTCACCCATAGAGGCGACAGCCGAGAGCATATCTTCGGAAGAAGCGCCGTCGGAAGACGTAGCGCCGCCCTTCCAGCCATCGTTATCGTCCTCGAAATTATCCCACGAACCGATGCCGCGACCGGACTTCTTGGCATCGTAATCGTCTTCGACGCCCAGCCAATCACTCATGCTGTCCTGTTCGTTTTTCTTTTTACGACCGAACAGGCCGCCCAGGCCGCGCTTGCGAGGCTTGGGTGCCGCCGGGGCGGGAGCCGAAATGGTCTCGATCGGCTGAGCGCCCGACGCAACGGGCATAGGAGGCGCAACGGGTGCCGATGTGGGTTCGGGACCCTGAGCGGTAGCAAAGGGGTCGTTGACCTGTGCAGAGGGGTCGGGAAGGTCGAACAGCGACGTACGAGACGCAACGTTTGCCTGCTTCATCGACGGCAGCGACGGATCGGGGACTGAAGCCAGCGGAGACGAGGAAGGCGCGGGCGACGGAGCCGACGCCGGATCGGGAACATTCATCTGCGGACGCGGTGATGCCTGGGAGGAAATCTGGGCCATAAGGGAATCGACCGTTTCGTCCTGGGTGGGAGCAACATCGGTAACCGTGGCACCGGAACCACTCGGGGTCGGCATGGTGAAAATCTGCGTGGAGTAAGGCCTCGACTCATCTGTCTCGGGAGCCTCGGAAACCGCAGGCACTTCCTCCTGCTCGACCTCGGTCGAATCATCTTGCTCGGCTGCCGCGTATTGCTCTTCGTCAGAGTTGGCCTCGACGGGCTCGTCCTCGGCGACATCTTGGATTTCGGCAGCATCAATAGGCTCGTCATCGTCTGCCGCGTCGCCCTGCTCATCGGAAACAGGAAGGGGCTCGGCAATCGCGGTGCCTTGCTTTTCAAACGTTATCGTGGAATCGAACCGCGCGGCATCAAACGACATGGTGCTATCGACGTGCTGCTGAGCCTCGAAAGACGTCGTCGCCTCAACAACATCCGCGGACGCCGGTTGCTGGGACTCAAAGGACGTTGTAGCTTCGGCAGCATCGACGGGCACGGACTGCATAGTCTCGTTCTGCTCGAACTCTTGCGCCGCGCGCTCACGTGCCGCCTCGGCTGCCTGCTGCTGAGCGATAGCCTCCTGCTCGGCAGCCTCGCGTGCGGCAGCGCGCTTCTCCTCGAAATCGTCGACAAATTTCTTGCCCTTTGCAAGCGCACCCTTAAAGAAGTTGGAAGCACTGGCGCCAATCGAAGAGAACGCGGATGCAATATCGGCATGGGGCGTTGCCGCGGGAATCTCGGCCGAGAAATCAGTATCGCTCTCGTAAGACACGCGCCTCGGCTGTTCAACGTAATCGTCGTCAGACTCGTCCGCAACGTCTTGCGCCGGCGCGGCGGGGGCCAAAATGTCCAGTCCTGCCGCGGGATCGATCGCGGACACCGCCTCGGGCTCGGCAACGGCAGCGGTAACCGCGGCAGACTCATCATCCACGGCGACAATGGGCGCAGGTGCAGTCACGACGGGGGCAGGCTCGGGCTCAAACGTCGGCTCCTCGCCTTCCTCGTAATCGAGCGTGCAGGACTCGGGAAGCATTCCGAGCGCACGGATGGCATCCGAACCAAAGCGGATGTTGCCGGCGGCATTGCGATAGAGCTTGGGCTCGGGCTCGGCCGCGACAGGCTCCTCCGCCGGCTCGGCAGTGGGAACCTCGTCATTGAACTCTTCGGCCTGGACAGCCTGATTCTGATCCTCGGGCACGATGGCGCCAATCAGCGTCTCGTCGGCAGACGCACCCTCAAAGCCCTCGATCTGCTCGCCAAAAGCCTCGCCCTGTTCGGGCTCGGTCTGAGCGTCGGGAGCAATCGGCTGACCGAACTCGTCCTCGGCGTAGGTAGGCTCTTCATACTCGATGGTGTTGCCGTAGTCGTTTTGCTGTTGGGCCGCGGCATACTCCGCTGCTGCGCGCGCCATCTCCTCGGCACGACGCTTCTGCTCCCCAAAATAGGTATCGAACGGAACATCGTCGGGAAACTCGTTTTCGCCCTGGAAGGGAGCAACGTTGTCCATAACGCCGAGCATAGCGGCGACAGAAGACTTGTTGCACACCGCGCCGGACGTATAGGGAAGAATGTAGCGGTTAG
The DNA here is from genome assembly GCA_900544065.1 of uncultured Collinsella sp. Classification (GTDB taxonomy): domain Bacteria; phylum Actinomycetota; class Coriobacteriia; order Coriobacteriales; family Coriobacteriaceae; genus Collinsella. The sequence goes on along the minus strand of UQTR01000019.1, from coordinate 24,631 downwards.
AAATGATGTTTGCCGCGTTGGCGAGCGCAACGAGGGAAGCGAGGATCGCGACAATCCACAGCAGAACCTTGAGCGCGCCGGGGAGCGGCAGGATACGCAAGATGGCAACGGCAGCAGGGGCAACCGTGGCAACGGGCAACAGCTTGGCGATGAGCGCACGATAAGAAGCATAGGGCTCGCGGGCGAGCAGCTCAGCACGGGGAGAGTCGTAGTGTGCGACAACGACCACCGGGCGGTTGCGCGGAGACGCGAGCGGGCCCGAGGCCTTGTGGTAGGCGATGACATTTTGGCTCACGCCCGTCTTGCCCAGACGCGAAACCACAGGGTGGCCCGTGCGCTCGAGCACGTAAAGAACGGCGCCGACAATGGCCAGCAAGGTGCCAACCAGGCCGATGCCGCCGCCGATGCCCATCAGCAGGGCGCCGGCAAACGCAAGAATACCGGTAACGGCAAATGCCAACCTACTGGGCGCCGGGGCATTGAACTCCTGAACCTCGGGATCAAAGCCGTGGTTGCGGAAGATCTGAGCGATATCCTCGGCAGCCAAGCGCTCTTCTTCGCTGCATGCCGGCGTAATGCCGGTGTTCTGCAGCAGGTGGTTAATATAGTTCTGGGTGTTCGCCATGTGCGCTCCACATCCATAATCCGACAAATAGGCCCAATGCATGCACATTAGAACCGTATATAGTCGAAAGTATACCCCGAGCGAGCGCAAACGACCGAATTCGGGCCATCTTAACGCCCCGAGCGGACAAGGATATAGCCTAATCTCCATATCGGACTAAAATCATGGCAGCAAACCACCTTCTCATGCGAGGACTCTATGACGGCAAGCGACGCGACCGCGACAATTAAAATGGGGAATTCGGAGCCCAGTTTCGATAAAACGGCTCAGCGCATCCTCAATCTTTTCTTTGTGCTCAACAGCTCCCCCGAACCGCTGACGACCGAGCAGATCGTCTTGGATTCTGACCTGGGATATGGCTCGGGCAATATCGACTCGGATAAGCGCAAGTTTCGGCGCGATCGTGACAAACTGCTCGAACGCGGCATCCTAATCAAGGAAGTTCGCCCCGCCGGTGCGCAGGAGACCGAGGAAAGCTCGTGGACAATCGACCGCGAGCACACGTTTGCAGCAGGTGGCCTCATCACCGCAGACGACGCCGACATCCTACTCAACGCCATCGACCAGACGCTAGCGGCCGGCTCTTCCACCTTTGCCGCGCCGCTTGCCGATATTCGTTCCAAAATTGCCTACCTCACCGGCAGGACGACGGCGGACGAGGCGACAATCAGCCGCTCTCCCACCGTCGATGCGGTATGGAGCGCCTTTGCCGAGCGATGCGCGCTGCGATTTTTATATCAGAACGGACGCGGTGAGCAAAAAGAGCGTACCGTCTGCGTCTACGGCATGTTCGAGCGCGAGGGCGTGGCGTACTTCTGCGGCCTCGACAATACCACCGACGACATCAGGACATTCCGCTGCGACCGTATCGTTCGCGCTTGGCGTCCTTCGAAGGCCTACACCATCCCTGCGGACTTCAACCTCAACGACTACCTGTTCTTTGAATTCGATTTTGCCGACCGACCGCCCGTTGCAGCTACGTTCTCATTCGCCCCTCAGACGCAGATCGATATGATCAACGGTCTCACGCGCGGGCGAGGTAAGCTCGCACACACCGATGCGGGATGGACCTGGACCGTTGACGTGCGTGACCTTGAAGCCGCCGCCTCATTTTGCATGGCCCACGCTATGGACGGCATGAGGCCCATGGCCCCCAAATCGCTCAAGCAGGCGTGGAACCACCTCATTGAAAGGACGGTGCACGAGTATGCCCGTGCGTAAACTCACCAGCGAGCAGAGACTCTCGCGCGCCATCGACATCATGGAGGCCCTCTACGCCGCCGGCGAGAACGGCATGACTCGAAACGAGATTTGCAGTCGCTTTGACATCACGGGGGCGTCGCTCGACGAGATTCTCGAGATCGTCTCGACGCTCGCGGACCGAGAATCGGGTGCGCGTATCATCTGCGAATGCCACGGCGAGCGTGTGGTCCTCACCGGTGACGCCGGACGTGTGCTACCGCTGCGTCTGAGTGCCGCCGAAGGCGCTGTGCTCAACCATGAACTTGAATCGTTGGGGATCGAGCCGCAGACGGCAGCTCGGATTCGACACGCTCTTCTACCCGAAGAGCTCGGCTATAACCAGCGCGTCTTTGACACCGTCAACCACGGGTCGCACTGGCAGCAGCTGAGCTGCGCCATTCAGGACGGCGTTCGCTGCCTCATCTCGTATCGTTCGATGGACGATACACGGCCACGCGAGCGTCTGGTCGACCCCTTGCACATTACGGCAAACGGCGACCAAACATACCTGATTGCCTGGGACATCGCAGTCGATGAGCAGCGCACCTATCGCATGGATAAAATCGAGGGACTCACCTTGACGGAAGACTCCGTCGTGCCTCACGCACCGGACGTTGCATCCCTCCACGATTCCCTTGCCCGGACGCAGCGTAGCGCAAAGCTCTTGATGCCATTCGATATGGCGGAGCATCTGGACTGGGCCGGCATCACCCTCATCGAGCGCAGCGGGGCAGACATGGCAACGGTAACCGTGCATTACGGCTCCGAGCGTTGGCTACTGAGCCAGATAATCGCAGCGGGTGGAGCCATCCGCATCTTGGATGACCCCACCCTGTCAAAGCGTCTGTGCGATATGGCAAAAACCCTCGTCTGTCCGCTTTAGCGCCGCCGCTCGTGGCGTGCGCGCCACAGTTGCAGATAGTGACCGATCTGTGCCGATTCGATGCGCTGGTAGGAGCTCGTGGGCAGCGACGTTAAGAACTTCTTTCCGTAGCCCTTCGTCACCAGGCGCGGGTCGGCCAGAATCAGCACGCCGCAATCGGTCGACGAGCGGATAAGGCGGCCGGCCGCCTGCTTGACCTCGAGCACTGCCTCAGGCAGCGAATAGCGCGCCCAAGCGCGGTCTTCGCGCAGGTTGCGCTCGCACGAGAGCGGGTCCGTGGGGCTCGAGAACGGCAGCTTGGGAATGATGACGCAGCGTAGCGTCTCGCCGCTGGCGTCAAACCCCTCCCAGAAGGCCTTAAGCGCAAAAAGCGACGAGGTTGGCTCGTTGATAAACCGGTCGCGCAGGCGACGAGGAGATGAGTTGCGCTGCTGGCAGTTGAGCTCCAGACCCGCACGGGCCATCTTGGGCTCAACGCGGGCGTACAGGTCTTCCATGTCGCGCCGATTGGTGAACAACGTGAGCACCGATCCGCCCATGGCAAGATGGGCGTCGACCAGCACGCGCTCGAGCGCCGTAAGATAGCTCTCACGATCGCGCGGATCGGGGATATCGCCTGCAACGACTACAGCCATGTTCGAATCGAAGTCGTAGCTCGAGTCCAAGTGCAGTGATGAGGATGTTGAAGCACCGATGCGATCGAGGCCGACCGCGTGGTTAAAGTGTTCAAAGCTTTTGGACACCGTCATGGTCGCCGAGGCAAAGATAGCCGTGTGAACCTCGGGCAGCCACTCGGTTGCCAAGGCCTCGCCAATGTCGATGCGCTCTGCGGTCATTGACTCTCCGCCGGCACGCAACCTGCGATTGACCTGCAGCGAATACACGTAGTGCTCGTCGGTGCCATCAATGATGAGTTTGAGGTTCTCGGCCAGCTCGTGCAGGCGGCGCGAGATATCACCCAGGTCGACAACAACCTCGGGCTTGTCGGCGGCGACGGCTTGCACCAGCGCGTCGACGCTCTTGTCAGCTTGTTCCAATGCGTCGATGGCAGCGTAGGCCGACGGTAAGAAATCATGCCAGTCGTCAGATTCGCGCAGCTCGGGGCCAATCCATAGATTGGCATTGTCATAACCCCCACGGGCACGGCGGCCGAGCTCGCGAACGCCATCGAACACGTCGGCGATCGCCATGCTCGCGCGCGCAACCGTCGACGTCGCCTTGGCAGTAAGGCCCAGATAGAGCGTAGAGCCCTCGGAGGTTGCCAAATCACGGGAAACCTGGCTTAGCGCGCCGGTGCTCGAGCCACCCAGGCGCTCAAACAGAACGCGTGATTCGTCCGCCGACACCACGCGCGCCCACTGGCGGCGCGCCTCGCGCTCGATGGAATGGGCCTCGTCGATTACCCAATGACGAATCGGAGGTAAAATCCTGCCCTCGGCCGCGACATTGCGGAACAGCAGGGAATGGTTGGTGACCACCACATCGGCATGCGCCGCACGACGGCGAGCGCCGTGGACCAAACATTTATCAGGGAAAAACGGGCAGAGGCGACGAGCACACTCGCGCGAGGCCGTCGTAAAGTCGGGGCGGTTGACGCTGCGCCACCGAATACCGAGCGAGTCGAGGTCGCCATCGGCTGATTGGCAGACGTACGCCATAATGACCGCGACCGCCGTGAGCGTGTCCGCCGGATCGCGCTTGGTGGTAATCTCGACCTGGCCGCGGCTCATGCGCTCGAGCTTGCGCAGGCACGGATAGTGGTCATACCCCTTGAGAGCGCAAAATGACAGACCACCGTCCAGTTGCTCGGCAAGTTTTGGCAGCTCATGGTACATGAGCTGGTCGGCAAGATTGTTCGATTTGGTCGCAATACCAACCGTGATGTTGTTACGGCGCGCTGCCTCGGCAAAAGGCACCAGGTAGGCCATCGATTTGCCGACGCCTGTGCCCGCCTCAATTACACGATGAGTGCCCGTGACCAGCGCATCGCGGACCTCGAGCGCCATCGCGATCTGCTCATCACGCGGCTCGTAGGTGGGATACATGCGATTGACCAGGCCACCTGGCGCATAGTCTGCCTCAATCTCCTCACGACTCGGCATCTTGAGTACCGGCAGTTCGTCGGCGTCCACCCGATCGTCGGCGCGATCGGCCTTGAGAACGTCAGCACGAGCGGCGCTGAGAGAGAAGATAGAACCAGGGTTCTGCCCTGCCAAGAATGAGAAGATAGGACGATAGGACCAAGGCACGTCCGGATGCATGTCGGCTAGGCGCGCCATGAGGCCCTGGGGCAAGTCGGTGAGCGCCACGAGCAACACGCGCCATACGCCACACAGGGCGTCGACGTCGGCATTGGCACGGTGTGATACCGAGTCACAGCCAAACAGATCGGCCATAAAAGACAACTTGTGCGATGCCAGGCGCGGAAGCGCGATGCGCGACAGCGCCAGCGAATCGATCCAGATATCGCTCACGTTGACGCCGCCTTTGACCGACTCGATAAACGAGCGGTCGAACGTGGCGTTATGTGCGATTACCGGGCAACCACCGACAAAATCGGCGAGAGCGGCTACGGCCTCAACGGCCGACGGGGCATCTGCCACATCGGCATTTGTAATGCTCGTGAGCTCGGTGATCTCGGCGGGAATCAGCTGCTTGGGATGCACGAAGGTATCGAAGCGGTCGACGACCTCGCGGCCCGAAAGACGGGCCGCCGAGATCTCGATCAGCTCATTGTCCTGCACCGAAAGACCTGTGGTCTCGGTATCGAGGACAATCACATCTTCCTCGATAAGGCCGAAGGACTGCGTTTTGGCGCGTTCGGCAAGCGTGGCATAGGAGTCGATGACAAACTGCGGCGTTCCTGACGAAACCGCGTCCTCGATTAGCATGCAATGCCCGCTCGACGAAGGCCCATACGAATCAGGCTGTCACAGACCTGCGGGAACGTCATGTCGTCGGTGTGGCGGATCTCGTCCGGATACAGCGACGTATCGGTCATGCCGGGAATGGTATTGGTCTCGAGGATAACGGGGCCGTCCTCACTCACGATAAAGTCGCTGCGCGAGATACCCAGGCAACCGAGGGCCTTGTGAGCAGCACAGGCAAGCTCCTGAGCGCGAGCGTAATTCTCGGGTGAAATCTGCGCCGGAATGCGATGGATGTCCGTAGGGTCGACATATTTCACGTCCAGATCGTAGAACTCGCAGTCCTCGGGTTTGCGAATCTCGACAATCGGCAGAGCGCGCACGTCGTCCTCGCCGTACACACCGACGGTGATCTCGGTACCCTCGATGCACTTCTCGACCAGCACTTTGTCGCCGTACTCAAACGCCTTGGCGATTGCCGCGGGCAGCTCGGAGGGCTCATGGACCAGGGAAATGCCATAGCTGGAACCGTTGACGGCCGGCTTCACAAAGCAGCGCTCGCCACAAACCTCGACGATATGATCGATATCGACTTCATCGCCCACCTCGAGCGCAAGGCCGGGGGCAATGGGAATGCCCGCCTTGGCGTATAGGAGCTTAGAGACCTCCTTGTCGGCACCGCAGGCGCTGGCAAGTACGCCCGAGGCCGTGTAGGGGATACCCAGGGTCTCCATGGCACCCTGCATGGCGCCATCCTCACCGCCGGCGCCGTGCATGGCGATAAATGCCACATCGAATCCGCCGGTCGCCATGGTTACCATAAAGTCATCAGCGGCCGTGTCAAGCAGCTCCACCGAGGTGTAGCCGGCTTCCTTCAGCGCCACCACAACGTTCTTTCCCGAATCGAGCGAGATCTCGCGCTCGGCGGAATGACCGCCCGCCAAGACCGCTACGTGCATGTTCTCTAGGCTTTTACCCGGCATGGGCAGACTCCTCCTCTATAATTTCTGCAGCTGATACCATATTGTAGCGATACCCTCTACGTTTCCCCAAAATCGAAAGGCTTCCATGAATCCCAGGACTAAATCTCAGGACATTCGCGACTTGAGCCAAAACGATATTCGCGAGCTCGTGGCCGAACTTGGCCAGCCCGCCTTCCGCGCGAAGCAGCTCATCGAATGGGTCTTTGAGAAGAACGTTTGTTCGTTTGACGATATGACCAACCTTCCCAAGGCTTTCCGTGAGCAGCTTAAAGAGGCTTTTGCCTTTGATACGCCGACTGAACTCACCAAGCAGGTCTCCAAAGATGGCTCGCGCAAGTATCTGCTCGAGTACCACGATGGCATTTCCGTCGAGACTGTCGGCATGCCCCGTCGTAACAAACTTTCCGTCTGCGTTTCCACCCAGGCAGGCTGCGGCATGGGCTGCGCCTTTTGCGCTACCGGTCTCAACGGCCTCAAGCGCTCTCTGACCGCTCAAGAGATCGTCGACCAGGTGCTTCATGTATCCAACGACTTTGGCGAGCGTGCCACAAGCGTTGTCTTCATGGGCCAGGGCGAGCCGTTTGCTAACTACGACGAGGTTCTCAAGGCATTGCGTATCCTCAACGACCCCGATGGCATCGGTATCGGCGCTCGTCACCTCACCGTCTCTACCAGCGGCGTTATTCCCGGTATTCGCAAATTTGCCGACATCCCCGAGCAGTTCACGCTTGCCGTTTCCCTGCATTCCGCCATCCAGTCGACGCGCAATAAGCTCATGCCCGGTGTTAAGAAGTACACGCTGCTTCGCCTTCACGAAGCGCTTCAGCTCTACACCGAGAAGACTGGCCGCCGCCCGACCTATGAGTATGCCATGATCGAAGGCGTCAACGATACGAATCCCGAGATGCAGGCACTCTGCGACTTCTGCGAGGGAACGCTGTGCCACGTTAACCTGATTCAACTAAACGACATCGAGGGCAGCCCGCTCAAGCCGTCGCCGATTCATAAGGTTGAGGATCTTCAGCGTCGTCTTGAGTCCCGTGGCATCGAGACCACGATTCGTAACTCCCGTGGTAACGATATTGACGCCGCTTGCGGACAGCTGAAACAGCGTTTCAAAGTTCAGAAGAACGCATAGGGGAGTCGCACTCCAAAACGTTTCATGTGAAACATCGAACGGCCCCTGTTGCATATCCTGCAACAGGGCCGTTTCATTTATCGACCTCAATTTTGGATTAGTTGCCACCTATCCAATTTTTTACGACCAAAATAAGGGGTCCTTGTCTCGTGAATCAGACAAGGGCCCCTCAAAATATGCAGGGTAATTGTTAGGTACCTAATAGCCTACATTTTCCCATTGGTTGTTAACCCAACCTTGATTAATCTTAGGATTTTTCGTCACCTGAGCAGTGCGCATGGCAACATCTTCTGTCATAACATCCATTTTCTTCTTGGAAGTATCGACAATATCTTGCGCGCCACGAAGCAAACGACCTCGAAGTTCATCGTCTGTCGCGATCTTATAGCCAGCAAAGGCACCAGCCGCGACAGTCGTCACCAATGCAATCGCAGTTAAAATCTTATTCCTCATCTTGGCCTCCTTGATCAAACTGAATCATTTCACCAAGAATACGAGAGAGCTCTTCCTCGTCTTTAAACTCAATCTCAATCTTATTCTTTCCACGCGAGCTCTTCACGCGAACGTTGGTATTAAATACCTGACGAAGTACACGCGCAGCCTTTTTAAAAGACTGAGGCGTTGCAGGCCTCGGCGTCTTAGGCGTCTCTCCGGCAGAAAACAATGGAGCAAGATTTTCTGTCGCTCTTACGGAAAGGCCCTCCGCAACAACCTTCTCTGCAAGTCGAATTCGCGCGTCCTCATAGGGAACTGCAAGAATCGCACGTGCGTGACCAGCAGTAAGTTTACCCTCAAAAATCATCTGCTGAACTACTTCGGGGAGATCGAGAAGGCGCAGCGAGTTTGTAATTGCAGAGCGTGACTTGCTTACGGCCTTCGACAACGCCTCCTGGGTCATACCGCTAGCATCGATGAGCTGGCGATAGCCCTTAGCCTCTTCGACGGGATTCAGATCAGAACGCTGAAGATTTTCGATAAGAGCAAGAGCCAGCATCTCTTCATCATTAACATCTTTAATGATGACAGGTAGTTCCTCAAGACCAGCAAGCTTTGACGCCTGGTAACGACGCTCACCAGCGATGATCTCATAGCCGTTTCCATGCTTGCGAACCAAGAGCGGCTGCAAAACGCCATGTTCTTGGATTGACTCGCTCAACTCGCGAAGTTCAGTTTCATTAAAGTGAGTTCGCGGTTGATTAGGGTTGGGAACGATATCCTCAATAGGTAGTTTTGTTTCAGATGCGGCATTTGAAGCAGATGCAGCAGAACCACCGGTCTCATACTCAGCCTCTGAGACCAAAGCATTGAGTCCGCGTCCCAATCCACCACGTTTCTTTGCACTAGGCACGCTTGATCACCTCTTTTGCAAGGTTCATATACGCTTTTGCACCCTTATTTTGAGGTGCATAGGTAATTACCGGTTCTCCAAAAGACGGAGCTTCAGAGATTTTAACCGTACGGGGAATCAGCGTCTTAAACGCCTTATCACCAAAGTACGATTGAACTTCCTCAACAACCTGATTCGACAAAGAAGTACGTGAGTCATACATGGTCATAAGCACGCCATAGGTGTCTAAGCCCTTGTTCAGACGTGATTTGACCATCTTCATTGACTCAAGCAGCTTCGTAACGCCCTCGAGTGCGTAATACTCACACTGGATTGGAATCAAAACGCTATCTGCTGCGGTCAAGGCATTGATGGTAAGCAGGCCGAGCGAAGGAGGACAGTCAATGAAAATAAAATCGAACTCGTCCTGAATCGGCTCAAGCAAATCTTTGAGGCGGGTTTCACGAGCAATTGCGCTTACGAGCTCAATTTCGGCACCTGCAAGCTGAATCGTAGCTGGAATTACGAATACCTTTTTGCAATTTGTATCAAGAACAAGCGATTCTGCCGGCACATCATTCAACAATGCATCATAGATGCAGTGATCAAGGTCTTCTTTTTCAATTCCAAATCCACTGGTACTGTTTCCCTGCGGATCAAAATCGACAATCAGTGTCTTACGACCCTGCTCACCCAGTGCTGCTGCAAGGTTTACAGCCGTCGTTGACTTACCGACGCCGCCTTTTTGATTGATGATTGCAATGATACGCGTGTCTTTTGCGTTCTTAGAACGCTTAACGTCGCGAAATCCCACGGTCCCTCCTGGTGTGTATTAAAGCTGTCAAACGGAGGATGTTTCACGTGAAACATTCCGATTCGATATCAACCGCCATGTTTCACGTGAAACACTGCAAGTTGTTAGTATCCATTATGTTTCACGTGAAACATCTAGGCAAGCGGATTCTTCTTAGCCATGCCATTTGCACGAGGCAATGAAACGGATGCTGGATGACTCTTCTTGAGAACAATGAACTCCCTGTGGCCCAAGCCCTCAGGCAAATCGATTGTGTCATTAAGAAGCAAAGTGAAGCCGCAAATCTTAGCTGCCGACATGCCGGAAACTAGCTCCTCATCCGAAGGATTACCCTTGGTGATAACAAATAGACCTCCATCCTTGAGGAACGGAGCCGCATACTCAACAAGAATCGGTAGAGGGGCAAGTGCGCGGGCGGTTACGACAGAAAACTGCTTCTTATGGCTTCGAGCATATTCTTCAAGGCGATCATGAATCGCATGAGCATGTTTCAACCCAAGAGCATGAACAAAAGAATTGACGGCATCAACCTTCTTACCAACAGAGTCAATATAAGTAGCTTTACGATGCGTGGCTATGGTTAACGGAATACCAGGGAAGCCCGCACCTGTCCCCATATCGAGCAAAGCTCCCTCAGGAGCCTTATTGATATAGGGGAGCAAAACAAGTGAGTCGAGGATATGAAGTACCGCAGCATCTTCTACGTTAAGAATACGGGTGAGATTAGTTGTCTTATTTGTTTCCAGAACCAAATCCAAATGCTGAATACATTTCCTCAGCTCAACATCAGATACGCTCAAGGAATACTCTTTGCAATAGGAAGATAGACGAGTCAACATCTCGTCAGCCTGCTGATCAGTAAGTACTAACAACGAAAGCTCCTTTCTGACAAAAATCAGTGTATCGAGAACTTTTGACAAAAAAAGGGGACGTGGAAACCACGTCCCCTTAGCATAAGCTCGAGCAGATTATCGAGCAACAATCACCACATGGCGATCAGGGTCAGAACCCTCAGAATGAGTATCGACGGCATCATTACCACGAAGTGCAATGTGAACCAGTCGACGCTCATAGGCATTCATGGGCGGAAGCGAAACACTCTTATGAGTGCGGATGGCACGCTCGGCTGCAGACTGAGCCATGGAGGCAACCTTGTCCTGACGGCGGCTCTTGTATCCCTCGACGTCCACTACAACCGGATACCTAAAGCCAAGTTTGCGGCTCACCAGCAAAGAGAACATAACCTGAAGGGCATCAAGGGTGCGACCATGACGGCCAATGAGAACAGCAAGGTCGGGAGCCGTTACATCCAGAATCAGCTCACCCTCGTCGCCCTCATACTCATCGATAGGAGAGTTGGCGGCATCGAAGTGCGAAAGGATGGAACGCAGGATGGAAATCGCGACATCGGCAATGGTGTCGAGCTCCTCGTCGGTCAGCTCTTCACCGGCCTTGTAGCGCTGTGCAATCTCGGGATAATCGCCCGCGACCTGCGGGGCAACCTCCTCAAGCATATCCTCGATGATCTCTTCAGACATAACGTACTCCAAAAGTTAGGTACCTAAATAAGATTGATATCCCGCTACTTCTTCTTGTGCGGGCGCGGCTTCTTCTCGCGACGAGTGACCTCAACCTGCAGCGGCGCGTTCTTAAGGCGCTCCTCCTCATCGGCCTTCGCCTTGTCGATGACCTTCTGCGTCACAAAAATCTGCTGGATAACCTGCCAAGCAGACGAGACGTCGTAGTACAGCAGAACACCAACGGGAAGGCTCCAGCCCATCCAAAGCATCATGACCGTCATGACAACGGCCATCATACGCATGCTCTGAGCCTGCTGGCCGGTCTGGTTGCGCGACATATAGAGCTGCGGAATCAGGGTCAGGACAGCGAACAGGATCAGGCAAACCAGCGCAGGCAGCGCGACCATAAAGCCATCGGCAAAGGAGGCACTCGGCGTGGTGGTCAGGTCGGGCAGAATATTAAAGAACGAGAACGTGCCGTCGTTAAAGTAGTCCGGCAGGTTACGCAGCAGCGTAAATAGGGCGAACAGGACAGGCATCTGAATCAACAGCGGCAGACAACCAGCCATCGGGTTGAACTTGTTCTCGCTGTAGAACTTCTGCATCTCCTCGGCCTGACGCTGGGGATCGTCGGCATAGCGCTCCTGGATCTCGAGCATCTTGGGCTGCAGCACCTGCATGCGTGCCGTCGACTTAGTCGACTTGAGCATAAGCGGCGTCAGCAGCAGACGGATGATGACCACCAGGATGATGATGGACAGGCCCCAGTCGACCGCAAAGGTCTGGATGAGCTTGAGCAGCTCGAAAAGGATGTTAACGATCCAATCCCACATGTAAGTTTTCCTCCGATAGCGAGTGCCCGCTAGGGCACAGGGTCATAACCGCCGACGTGCAGGGGATTGCAGCGAGCGATGCGCCTCACGGCAAGCCAGCAGCCTCTCAAAACACCGTACTTCTCAATCGCCTGGACGGCGTATTGCGAGCACGTTGGGTAATAAATGCAGGCGTCAGGCAATAAGGGCGAAATAACCTGTTGATATATGCGAATAGGAGCGATGGCAACACGTCGCAAAACGTGATTGCTCATCGCTCCTCCCCGGCAACGCCGGCGCGTTTCATAAGCGAACGCAATGCATTGTCCATCTCCTGAGGCGAAGAAACCCTCGTCTTGGGAGTTGCGAACAAGATGATGTCATAACCCGCAACGGGAAATCCACAGCTGCGGGCGGCCTCGCGCATCACACGCTTAGAACGGTTGCGCACGACAGCACAACCGAGCCGTTTAGCACCAACGAAGGCGACCCTTCCGGAGTCGCCTTCGCCAACCGATTCACATATGGTCATTCGAATCAGAGGGTGATTGAAACGACGCCCCTGACTGAACACATGCTCGAAATCTTGCCGAGACTTAATAGTCTTCATGCGAGATGTGTGTATCGCTGCTAGACAGTGAGACGCTTGCGGCCCTTGGCGCGACGACGGGCGAGCACGGCACGACCACCCTTAGTGGCCATACGGGCACGGAAGCCATGGGTCTTGGCACGCTTACGCTTATTAGGCTGATACGTACGCTTCATCTTAAGTTCCTCCTGCTGCATTTCGAGTGTCCGCGGGGGCGCGGACGCAGATATAGACACGTGAGCTTGAAGATTGTAGGGAAATCAATGTTCAAATGTCAAGAAATCAAAGGTAAAAGGTTGCGCAGTTCACACGGTTCCCCCATAAGCCGAGCTCGATTTAGCGGTGCATGGCAACTTTTCACGATATTTCATCGAGTTTTCAACAGGTCATGTTGGCAATGTTGAGAACCTTTCGTCCGTTTTCCAAAGTTTTCAACAGGTTTTGAAAAGTTGTCGAAAGATGAGAAACATTGCACGGTGAGCTACTATTTGTTCGAAACCTTTTGAAAGATTGCGAGCGGCATGTCTGACGACTTTTACACCATGGTCGATTCCGGAGACCCGGCACCCGACAACGAGCACATCACCGGCGTGCGCGAAGAGCGTGAGGAAGGCGAGCAGACGACCACGCAGGCGCCAAAAGCCATGTACGCCGCGCGCATCGCCGTCTATGACGACATGCTGTCGACACCGCGTGTGATCGTCATTGATCCGCAAGATGTCCGCACGTATTTGGAAGAGACGACCAACACCGTCTACCAGTGCATGAAAGAACAAGGTGGCCATATCTCGCTCATGGTCATCCGCGAGATTGTCGAAAACTTTATCCACGCGCACTTTGCCGAGCCCATCATCTCGATTCTGGACGGCGGAGACACCATCCGCTTTGCTGATCAAGGACCCGGCATCGACGACAAGGAGCGCGCTTTCGACTTTGGCGTTACCAGCGCAAACAGCAAGATGAAGCGCTATATCCGTGGAACCGGAGCAGGGTTTCCCATGGTGCAGGAGTATTTGGAAAACGCCGGCGGGGCCGTGTCCATCGAGGACAACATGGGCAACGGCACCGTGGTTACGGTAAGCCTGGACCCTAAACGCGTGCAGGAAATCGAACGCGCCGGCGGGCGCGGTGCTGCCGTGCGGCCCGAGACGGAGCAGCCCGCATATCCCCTGCCGGGAGCTTTTGCGCAGCAGCCCATGGCAACGCAACAGATGCAGCCCCGCGTGGGACAGATGCAGCAGCCCGGAATGCTTCCTACACAAGAGCCCCAGGCGGCGTCGATGTCGATGCCGCCAAACGTGCCAGAGGCCATGCCGCTGGCGGATCAGGATGCAGCAGCAATGCAGCAGGCGACGGGGGCACCGGGTGGCCAGCAAATGGGATATCAGCCGTACCAACAGGGATATCCATATCAGCAGATGCCGCCACTGGGGTATGGCCAGCAGTTCCCACAGCAGTACCAGCAGGGATATCAGCAGCCGTACCAGCAGATGCCGCAGCAGCAGTACAACCCCTGGGCCCAGCAGATGACTCCGCAGCCTTACCAACAGTGGCCTCAAAGTTTTCAACAGCAAATGCCGCCGATGCAGAGTTCTCAACAACCAGCAGCTCAAATGATGTATCCTAATGCAGCAAATCAGTATGCGCAGCCACAGCCGGACGTGTTCGTAAGCGATCGCGGCAACGCCGCGCTGGGCTATCTGGCGCAAAATCAAGCGTGCGGTGCAACCGATCTGGCGAGGGCGTTTGGAAACTCGGCCCCCACTTGGTCACGCACGCTCAATGACTTGGCGCAGGCCGGCTTGGTCATCAAGCATGGCCAGAAATACCATCTGACCGAACTCGGCGCCGCTCGCGTGCGAGCTCAGAGCTAAAGAACGGGAGAGACAGTGGACGAGGAAGCAAGCATCATCCTGGGGGATGCCATCGCCTTTTGCCAGCGCGACGGCCAAGATGCACGCCTCATCAACATGCTGGGGCAATCGCGCGCCATAAGCCTGACCGAAGATACGCTCACGATCGAGGCCCCCTCGCGCTTTGCCATCGCGCAGCTCAAAAAGCATCAGCCGACCATTGAGGCCTATCTGGAAGAAATCGCCTTTGCTCCGATCGCGCTCGACATCGTGGCACCGCAAGGCGCAACGGCCGAATCTGCTGCCGCGACGGCGCCCGCCACGGCTCCCGCTGCTTCCCCTGCGGCGCCAGCCTCCGCAGGCGACGTGCCGACAATCGAGCACCAGCACAGCGATGTTTCCCGTGAAACCATGGCACCGTTGCCGACCGCCGCTGCGACGTCAACGAACGCACCCGTCACGCACATGCCCATCGCTCATGACGCAGCGGCGGGCGCGGATTCGGGCATTGCAATCAAGAACACGCTCTCGGCCGATGATTTTCGTCGCATGATGAACCAGATGAAGGGCGGAGCGCCGACTAAGTCCACGCAAGCTGCGACCCCCGCTTCACCCATGCCGGCACCGGTGGCGCCGGCCGAGCAGAATGCGGATGGAGCCCCGCTCGCCGCGAACTCAAAATTCACCTTTGAGAACTTTGTCTACGGCCCCGAGAACAGCCATGCCTATCGCTCGGCACTCAAGTTTGCCGCCCTCGCGGACGAGCGCGGCACGTGCACATCACTGTTCATCTACGGCAAATCGGGCCTGGGCAAGACGCACCTGCTGCTTGCCATCAAAAACGAGCTCGCCGAGAAGTCGCCCGAGATCAAGGTCAAGTATGCCAACTCCCAGGCATATCTGGACGACCTGATGACCGAGTTCGACCGCCAAAAGAAGAGCAACGCCCCTATCATGCAGGCATACCACGGCGTGGACGTGCTCATCATCGATGACATCCAAAACATCATCGGCAAGCGCGCGAGCGTGGACTACTTTTTCCAGCTCATGGACGAGTTCATCCGCAACAACAAGAAGGTCGTCATCGCGGCAGACCGCGCCCCCAAGGACCTGAGCATGGACGAGCGTCTGACCAGCCGCTTCAACGCCGGCATGCTCTGCCTGGTCGCAGAGCCCAGCTACGAGATGAAATACAAGATCTTGCAGCGCTATTACGAGAACACCATCGTCGCCGCTCCCGAGGCAGGCGACGACTCGCTGCTGGCGGCCTATGGGGGCGACAGCGGCCACCTGACCGACGAGCACTTTAAACACATGGCCGAGGTCTCGGGCACCAACATCCGCGAACTCGAGAGCTTCTGCGAGCGCTGCGCCGGCGAGGCGGGCGACCGCGAGCGCGAGGGCGGGAAGCTCACCTTTGACGATATCGACGCCATCGCCAGCCAGTACTTCGACACATCGGCCAAAAAGATCAACGTCCAGACGGTTCAGTCCGTCATCGAAGAGCAGTACGGCGTGACGCACGAGGAGCTCATCGGCCCGCGTCGCAACGCCAATATCGCCAAAGCACGCCATATCGCTATCTACTTGGCCATCGAGATGTGCGAGATGACGACCACGGCGGTGGGCGCCGAATTTGGCAACCGCAACCACTCGACCGTCAGCACGAGCTACAAAAAGGTCCAGAAGATGATCCAGGAAGACCGCACCGTCACCGAAGACCTCAAGTCGCTGCGCGATAAAATTACACTGCGCTCGTAGGGAAATAGAGACACCTGTTGAAAACTTGTCGAAACCACGGGCATAAGGTGTCTAAAACCCAACCCGCGGTGATGAAAAGTTTTGCGCAGGTTTTGAACGTGGAAAACCACCCCTGTTGCACACAGGTTGCTGTCGATTCTCTTTCTGGGTCTGACCTGCGTCTTTGGGAGTAATCAACAGTTTCGTCAGTGCTATTACTATTATTAAGATATTTATATCTATAGAAAGGTATTAAAAGATGAAGTTCACCGTCAGCCAGAGCTCGCTTACACAAGCCATCGGCGTCGTTATGAAGGGTGTCGCTTCGGCATCCACCCTCCCCATCCTGTCGGGCGTGCTCGTTAAGGCCCAAGACGGCATCTTGGAATTCCAGACCTCTAACTACACCATCTCGATCCGTCATCGCATCGCGGCGCATGTCGAAGAAGAGGGCGAGATGGTTATCCCCTGTAAGATGCTCTCCAATATCACCAAGACCCTC
The DNA here is from genome assembly GCA_900544065.1 of uncultured Collinsella sp. Lineage (GTDB taxonomy): Bacteria > Actinomycetota > Coriobacteriia > Coriobacteriales > Coriobacteriaceae > Collinsella. The sequence continues at coordinate 7,736 of UQTR01000019.1, read as the reverse complement.
CCCGATGCCCCGGTCACCTTTGAGCTGTCCGAGCGCCAGGTGCTGATTGGTTGCGAGAAGAGCTCTTTTAGGCTGAACACGCTCGATGCCAATGACTTCCCCGAGTTTCCGGCCTATGCCATCGAGAGTGCCGTGGAGCTGCCGACCGATGTCTTGTCCGAAATGGTCGGCCGCGTGTGGCGCGTCACCTCGACCGACAAGGCTCGCCCCATCCTGGGCGGCGTGCACATGAAGGTCGAGAACAACACCGTACGCCTGGTGGCGACCGATTCCTTCCGCTTGGCCGTGTGCGACACGCAGGTCGAGACCTCGACCCTCGAGGGCTCCTTTGAGCTCAACGTTCCGGCTGACGCCTTTAACGACGCGCTGAACATCATGGCCAGCCAGGCGACCATCATGATCGGGGCTACCGACACCCAGGTCGTCTTCGAGGCCGGCAACACCACCTACGTTTCGCGCCGCATCGAGGGCGCGTACCCCAACTACAAGCAGCTCATCCCCGATTCTTGCGTGACGAGCGTCAAGATCGACGTCGCCGCCTTTAACGCCGCCCTCAAGCGCGTGGCCGTTATCGCGAGCGCCAACCCCGCCGTCAAGTTCGAGATCGATGTCGAGAACGGGCAGATGGGCCTGTCCTCCATTTCCAATGACCAGGACCTTGCGCAGGAGACGATCGATGTCGAGGCCGAGGGCGAGTCGGGTACCATCGCCTTCAACTACCACTACATCTTCGGCTGCCTCAATGCCCTGTCCAAGGAGAAGGAGATCACGCTGGAGCTCAAGAGCTACTCGCAGGCGGGCATCTTCAAGTCCTACGACAAGATCAACTACCTGTACCTGGTCATGCCGGTCCGCATCTAGCACTGCGCCATGACCATGTTCGCCCGCGATCTTTCCGTCGCGCACTACCGCAGCTTCGATAGCTATCACCTTGCCCTGGACGAGGGCGTGACGATACTTGCGGGACCCAACGCGGCGGGAAAGACCAATCTCATAGAGGCGCTGCAGCTGCTGACGAGCGGCGCCTCGTTTAGGCATCCGACCGCAGCCGAGCTCGTCCATGACGGCGTGGGCTCGTGCAAGATCGAGCTGAGGCTCGAGGGCGACGGCCGCGTGCTTGATATGGGATTGAGCGCGGAGGACGGTAGGCGCTCGTTTAGCCGCAACGGCAAGAGATGCTCTGCCGCCGGCGTGCGAGGGGTTCTTCCGAGCGTGCTGTTTTGCCCCGACCATCTGGACATGGTTAAGCGTGGCGCCAGTGTGCGCCGCGCCGCCCTCGATGACTTTGGCGTGCAACTGAGCGCGCGGTATGCCGATCTTGCGAGCACCTATGGGCGCTGCGTGACCCAGCGTAACGCCTTGCTCAAGGAGACCTGGTGCTGCCGCGAGATGCTCGGCGCGTGGAATGACTCCATTGCCCGCGCCGGGTCTGCCCTGCTCGTGCACCGGTTGGCCCTGCTCGACCGGCTGGCGGGCCATGTGCGCGCCGCGTATGGGCAGGTGGCGTCCGGCGAGAACGCCAACGTGTCCTATGTGTCCACGCTGGGGGATTTGCCCCAGGTCGAGGATCGCGAAGAGCTGAAGGGTTGGGCGTACGAGCGCATGCTGGCCGCCCTTGACGAGCGTGCCGACGAGGAAATTCGCCGCGGCGTGACGTTGGTGGGACCGCATCGCGACGAGATTGAGTTCACCGTGGCGGGTCGCTCCGCCCGTTCATTTGCCAGCCAAGGACAGCAGCGTACGTTGGTGCTGTCTTGGAAGGTGGCCGAGGTTGCCGTGGCTCGCGATGTCCTGGGCACCGCCCCACTGCTGCTTCTGGACGACGTGATGAGCGAGCTCGACGGCGAGCGTCGCGGCGCTTTCCTGCGGCTGATCGGCGATGATATCCAGACGGTCATAACTACGACCAACCTGGGGTACTTTACCGATGACCTGCTTGATCGAGCCAAGGTGGTGAGCATGGGTGAGACGTGCTAATTACGAGCGCGAGAGCGAGACAGTCGCCTTCAGCGGGTTTTTGAACGCAGAGCGCCAGCGCATCCTGGCGGCTGCAACGCCTGAGCGCCGCGCGCAGATGGAGGCCGCCGAGGAGTCGCGCACGGTCTATCGCGCATGGAACGCGGTGTGCTCGGGCACGCGCGAGGGGCGGCATGTGACGGGACTGCGCTACCTGCCCGAGTCCAATGAGCTGCTGGTGTATCTCGACTCGCCCTCGTGGACGCAGGAAATGACGCTGTTGCGCGAGATCATCCGCGCGCGCATGGAGCGCGCCGGTGCGCATGTGGACGGCCTGGTGTTCAAAACCACCGCGCCCGGTCACACGCCGCCCGCCGCCAAGGAGCGCCTGCGCCCGGCGACGACCGAGCGCCCGCCGGCCCCGCACGCCGACCTAAGTGAGGCCGAGCGCACCGAGATCGAGCGCCAGGTGGCGCCCATCGAAGACCAAAAACTGCGCGAGGCCCTCGAGAATGCCATGAGAGCCAGTGCCGAGTGGGCCAAGGGCGTGCAAAGCAAAAAAGAGCCTTAAATCGCATCTGGTGGCCTTGTAGAGCCAAATACCCTCGGTCCCGAGGGTATTTTTTTACGATAAACTAGTAAGGCTGTACACATTTTCTTGACTGAAGGAGGACGTGTGGCAAACGAAAACGATTACGATGGCGGCGAGATTAAGATTCTCGAAGGTCTCGAGGCCGTTCGTAAGCGCCCGGGCATGTATATCGGCTCGACGAGCGCCAGCGGTCTGCATCACCTGGTGTGGGAGATCGTTGACAACTCCGTCGACGAGGCCATGGCCGGTTTCTGCACCGAGATCCAGGTGACGGTCCACGCCGACAACTCCATCACGGTCGTCGACAACGGGCGCGGCATCCCCGTCGACGAGCACCCTGTTAAAAAGATCCCGACGCTCGAGGTCGTCATGACGATCTTGCACGCCGGCGGTAAGTTCGATAACTCGGCCTATAAGGTCTCGGGCGGCCTGCACGGCGTGGGCATCTCCGTCGTCAACGCGCTGTCCAAGCGCGTGGTCGTTCAGGTCCGTCGCGATGGCAACACCTACGAGATGGAGTTCTCGCGCGGCAAGACCGTCAAGAAGATGGAGGTCGTGGGCACCTCGGATTCGACGGGCACCACCGTCACCTTCTGGCCCGACGACGAGATCTTCGAGACCTGCATCTACGATTTCGATACGCTGCACAACCGTCTGCAGGAGACAGCGTTCCTCAATAAGAACCTCAAGATCGTGCTGACCGACGAGCGCGAGGCGACTCCCCACGTGGAGGAGTTTTGCTACGAGGGCGGCATCATCGACTTCGTCAAGTTCCTCAACGAGGGCAAGGACGTCCCCGAGGCCTTTAAGGAGCCCATCTACATCGAGGGCAAATCGGACCCGGACGCGCCTGTGGCCAAGATGGGCGAGGTCGAGGTTTCCCTGCAGTGGAATAGCGGCTACGGCGAGAACGTCATGTCGTTTGCCAACGACATCTACACCCCCGAGGGCGGCATGCACCTTGAGGGCTTCCGCACCGCGCTCACCCGCGTGATCAACGACTACGCGCGCAAACAGAACCTGCTCAAGGAAAAAGACGCCAACCTGACCGGCGACGATGTGCGCGAGGGCCTTTCGGCCGTTATCTCGGTCAAGCTGCCCGATCCGCAGTTTGAGGGCCAGACCAAGGCCAAGCTCGGCAGCTCCTATATGCGCGCGCTGACGCTCAAGATCGTGACCGACGGCCTCGCCGATTACTTGGAGGAGCATCCCAAGCCCGCCCGCGAGATCGTCAAGAAGGCGCAACAGGCCTGCAAGGCGCGCAACGCCGCCCGCAAGGCGCGCGAGGCGACCCGCCGCAAGAGCCTGCTCGAGACGGCGTCCCTGCCCGGTAAGCTCGCTGACTGCTCAGTGCGCGATGCCGAGCTGACCGAGCTCTTCATCGTAGAGGGCGACTCGGCAGGCGGTTCGGCCAAGGACGGCCGTCGCCGAGACATCCAGGCGATTCTGCCCCTGCGCGGCAAGATTCTGAACGTCGAACGCGTTGGTGACCATCGCGCGTTCTCGAGTGACACCATCCAGTCGCTGATTACCGCGATCGGCTGCGGCGTCACGACGAGCGCCGGCGACGGCGGCGACTTCGATATCGCCAAGGCGCGCTACCACAAGATCATCATCATGACCGATGCAGACGTCGACGGTGCGCATATCCGCATCCTGCTGCTGACGTTCTTCTACAAGTACATGCGTCCGCTGATCGATGCCGGCTACGTCTATGTTGCCTGCCCGCCCATCTTTGGCATTAAGGTGCGCAACAAGATCCACTACGTGTATCCCAACGGCCGCCAGCCCGAAGACGAGATCCTGCGCGACACCATCCAGAGCCTGGGCCTGAACCCCGACGACAACGACGAGGACGGCAAGGCCAAGGACGGCAAGATCACCAAGAAGCGCAAGGGCTATACCGTCCAGCGCTACAAGGGTCTGGGCGAGATGGACCCCAAGCAGCTCGCCTCGACGACGATGGACCCCAAGACCCGCATCCTGCAGCGCGTGTCGATCGAGGACGCCGTGGTGGCGGACCGCGCCGTGCGCGAGCTGATGGGTTCCGAGGTCGGCTATCGCCGCGAGTACATCGAGAAGCATGCGCACGACGCGCGCTTCTTAGACGCCTAACCTGTTCGGCTTTCCCAGCCACCGCACCTTCGCCCTCAATCGTCGGTCGCGTACCCAAGTACGCTTCCCTCCTCTTTCGAGCGAATCTGCGGCACCTGGAAAAGCCGTCTCCGTGGCAGGGAACTAATGGACCACGCAAACCATGAGGAGGTAACGTGGCAGACGATATCAACAATAACGAGGGTATGGGCGAGGCCGGCGACGCCGGTATGCCCGATGATCTGAAGCGCCTGCTCGCCCGCGCTGAGCAGGGCGAGGACGGCGATCCTGACGCCTATAACCCCGATGCCGATGATGATGAGGAAGAAGACGACGACGCCGAGCTCGAGGAGAGCTTTGGCGAAGTCGACCGTGGCGCCTCGGCCGGCGAGGACATCAACGGCGGCCAGCTCCAGATTTCGGAGTTCGGTCGCGAGATGAAGCAATCGTTCATCGAGTATTCGATGTCGGTTATCACAGCGCGCGCCCTGCCGGACGTGCGCGACGGCTTAAAGCCGGTGCACCGCCGCATTCTGTACGCGATGAACGAGAGCGGCATCTACCCCAACCGCCCACACAAGAAGTCGGCCTGGACGGTCGGCGAAGTTATCGGTAAGTACCACCCGCATGGCGACTTCGCGGTCTATGAGGCCATGGTCCGCCTGGCGCAGTGGTTCTCCATGCGCACGCCGCTTATCGACGGTCACGGCAACTTCGGCAACATCGACGGCGACGGCGCGGCAGCCATGCGTTACACCGAGAGCCGCCTGGCCAAGCCCGCCATGGAACTGCTGCGTGACCTGCAGAAGGATACCGTCGACTGGCAGCCCAACTACGACGAATCGCTCGCCGAGCCCGTGGCACTGCCTGCGCGCTTCCCCAACCTGCTGGTCAACGGCAGCCAGGGCATCGCCGTCGGCATGGCCACCAACATCGCCCCGCACAACCTCACCGAGGCGATCGAGGCCACCTGCTACCTGATCGACAACCCCGACGCCACCGTCGACGAGCTCATGCAGATCATGCCCGGTCCGGACTTCCCCACCGGCGCCATCATCATGGGCAGCGCCGGCATTAAGCAGAGCTACGAGACCGGCCGCGGCTCCATTACCGTGCGCGCCAAGGCTCACGTGGAGTCCACCAAGACCGGCCGCAGCCGCCTGGTCTTTACCGAGATCCCCTACATGGTCAACAAGGGCACCCTGCAGGAGAAGATTGCCCAGCTCGTCAACGACAAGCGCATCGAGGGCATCTCGGATATGCGCGATGAGTCCAACCAGAAGGGTATCCGTCTGGTCATCGAACTCAAGAAGGGCGTCATCCCGCAGGTCGTGCTCAACAACCTGTACAAGTACACCTCGCTGCAGACGACCTTCGGCGCCAACAACCTGGCGCTCGTCAACGGCGTTCCCAAATGCCTGAGCCTGCGCGAGATGCTGCAGCACTACATCGACCACCAGGTCGACGTCGTCACCCGACGCACCCGCTTCGACCTTAAGAAGGCTCAGGCCCGCGCGCATATCCTCGAGGGCTACTTGATGGCTCTCGACCATATTGACGAGGTCATCAGCATCATCCGTTCCTCGCAGACCGATTCCGAGGCCAGCAGCCGCCTGATCGAGCGCTTTGGCTTTACGCCCGAGCAGACCACGGCCATCCTCGAGATGAAGCTGCGCCGCCTGACTGGCCTGGAGCGCGACAAGATTCAGGAAGAGCTGGACGGCCTGCGCCGCGCCATCGCCTACTACGAGGACCTTTTGGCGCACGAGGAGAAGATCCTGGGCGTCATTAAGGAAGAGATGCGTGAGATCTCCAAGAAGTTTGGCGATAAGCGCCGCACCGAGATCAGCCAGGTCGAGAAGGACCTGGACGTCGAGGACCTCATTGCCGACGAGGACATGGTCGTGACCATCACCCACACCGGCTATGTCAAGCGCATCCCGGTGGCCGCCTACCGCGCCCAGAAACGCGGCGGCAAGGGCGTGTCGGGCGTCAATCTCAAAGAGGACGATGTCATCGACGAGATGTTCATCGCGTCCACGCACGAGTACGTGCTGTTCTTCTCGAGCAAGGGCAAGGTCTATCGCCTGAAGGTGCACGAGCTGCCGGTGGGTACGCGCCAGGCGCGCGGTACCGCGATCGTCAACCTGCTGCCCTTCGAGGAGGGCGAGAAGATCGCGAGCGTCATCAGCTGCCGCGAGTTCCCTGCCGACGAGTATCTGATGTTTGCCACCAAGAGCGGCATGGTCAAGAAGACCGTGATGAGCGCATATGACCGCAGCCGTCGCGACGGCCTGATCGCTATCAACCTGCGTGACGACGACGCGCTGCTGAACGTGCGCCGCGTGCGCGAGGGCGACAAGATTATCCTGGCCACCACCGCGGGCAAGGCAATCATGTTCTCCGAGGAGCAGGTGCGCGCCACCGGCCGCGATACTAGCGGCGTTCGCGGTATCGGTATGAAGGACGGCGTGAGCGTTCTGGGCATGGAAGTCACTAACGGCAACGGCGATCTGTTCGTCATCACCGAGCGCGGCTACGGCAAGCGCACGCCGGTCGCGGACTACCCGGAGCAGAATCGCGGCGGCCAGGGCGTCTACACCATCCAAATGACCGAGCGTAAGGGTAACCTCGCGGCCATGAAGACGGTGGGCCCGCAGCACGAGCTGTTCATCGTGACGGAAGGCGCGACGGTCATTCGCGTCAAGACCGACGAGATCAGCCAGACCGGCCGCGCCACCCAGGGCGTCAAGATGATGACCGTCGACGACAACGACCGCATCTGCGCCGTAGCCCGCATGACGGCCGCCAAAGAGAAGCCCGAAGGCGAAGCCACAGAAGACGGCTCTGCCCCCGAAGAAACCCCTGTCGATCTAGGCGACGGCAACGACATGCCAGAGGATCTCCTAGACGAGTAAGAGGAACTAGCTGGTAGAAAATATCAGACTCCATATATCGGCGGTCGGCGCACTGCGCGCCGACCGCTTTTTTGACAATCTTGAACCTCGCGTCGGCCCCGGCTGCCCGGCGGCATGCGAAGTCGATCGCGAGTTCCGCACGAGCCGGAGAGCACTTAATGTGCTCTCCGTGCGAG
>UQTR01000018.1 GCA_900544065.1 uncultured Collinsella sp. | reverse complement strand
CGAGATGAACGCCGCCAAGAAGGCGCTCGCCGACGCCCGCGCCCATCTGGCCGAGCTTGAGCAGCGCATCGCCGACCAGGCCGAAGAACTCGAAACGCGCCAGGACATCGCAGGCCGCTACGACCAAATCGTCGCCGACCAGCGTCAGGCGATTGCCGCTGCGCAAAAGACCGTGGCGGCAGCCGAAATCGACCGCGACGCCCACGCCGCCAAAGCAACGGAGCTCAAGGGGCAGCTCGAGCAAATGAAGGCAGAAGACGACGCGGCTGAGCTCCGCCTGAAGGCCGCGCTCGACGCCGTCGAGGCCCGCGAGGCGAGCTCGCGCGAAACCGGTAATCGTCTGGTCCGCCGCCTTGAGGACTCCAAGCGAATCCGCGACAAGGTCCAAGCCGAGCGAGACGCCGGCATTGCCGCCGCGCAGCAAACCGTCGACGCCATGCGCGCCCAACTCGAAACGCTGCGCCGCGAGTACGCCGAGCTGCAGCGCAACCCTTCGGCAAATCCCGCCAACTACACGGTGCGCACCAGCGAACTATCGATGCAGATCTCCGACACGGCCGATGCCCTGCGCAAGGCCGAGGAAGACGTCCCGCGCGTAACCGCCGATCTTGAACATTCGCTCGCCGCAGCCGAACAAGCTGTCGAGCAGGCACAGGCCCCCATCGCCGACGCCAAGCGCGCCCACCAGGCCGTGACGACCGAGGCAGACGCCGCGCGCGACGAGCTGCGGACCGCAAAAACTGCCGCTGCGACGCGTCAGCGCGAACTGCGCGAGAAAATCGCCGCGCAGGACAAGGCACGCCGCGAGCAAGAGCAGGCTATCGCCAATGCCCAAGCAGATGCCGCACATGCGCAATCGATTATCGAGCAAGCGACCGAAGTACACGACCACCCCGAGATTACCGAATCGCTCGCTGGCTCCTTGGCGCGCGACAAAGCCGAACACGCCGAAACCGAACGCGAAGTCGCCCAGCTCGAAGCCGCCGAGGATGACGTGCGCGAGCGAACCCGCGACTCACGCATCAAATTCACCGGCGCCATCGTCTGCATCATCGCCGTGGTCCTGGTGATCATCGCAATCTGGCTCTTCACGAGCAAGTAAGCCAGGCATCAAATACGCCCCAACGCAGTTGCGGTGAGATAGTTCCTGCCTTGCCCTCAAAAAGGCCAATTCAAGAACCATCTCACCGCAACTTTTTGATCGGTGCAAGGCAACCTATCCCTCTTGCACCGATCTCTTGAAATAAGGAGTGTCCCCAGGTGCCGGCACAAAAGGAACGTCCCCAGGTGCCAACAACGGCGACGCCAATGTTTTGGCGAAGTCAGCGAAAACGCCCCTAAGCGAGCAAGGTGACGTGAAAGAGGAGGGCATTGACCTTCTGGTCATGCCCGACGATTGAACGTCAGATTGCCGCTTAGGGGCGTTTGCAGCGTCGGCCGGTTACGGCGTTTGTAAAACGCCGTAACCTACTGAATGAGCATTGCGTCGCCAAAGCTGAAGAAGCGGTAGCGCTCTTCGATGGCGGCGGCGTAGGCATCCATGATCTGGTCGCGGGTGGCAAGCGCGCTCACGAGCATCATGAGCGTGGAGCGCGGCACGTGGAAGTTCGTGATCAGCGCGTCGACCACGTGATAGGTCGAGCCAGGCATGAGGTAGAGCTGCGTCGTCGCGTTCTCGCGCACCACGATGTCGCCGCGGCCGAGCGTGTCGGCGCCGTCCTCGCGGCCCTCAAAATAGCGCGCCGTCACGGCCGGATCGGACACCGGCGCGTCCGCGTCAAACGCGCTCTCGAGCGAGCGCACCGCGGTGGTGCCGACAGCGATCACGCGATGCCCCTCGGCCTTGGCCTTGTGCACGGCGTCGACCACCTCCTGCGACACATGGTAGCGCTCGGTGTGCATCACGTGCTGCGTGGGGTCGTCCTCCTCCACCAGACGGAAGGTATCGATGCCGACCTCGAGCTCGACGGCGGCAAACTTTGCGCCCTTGGCCTCGATTGCTGCCATAAGCTCGGGCGTGAAGTGCAGACCCGCCGTGGGGGCAGCAGCCGAGTGCTCCTCCTTCATGGCGTACACGGTCTGATACTTCTCGGGGTCGCCCTCGTAATCGGTAATGTAGGGCGGCAGCGGCACATGGCCGGCAGCGTGGATAGCCTCGTCGAGCGTACGCGACTCGCCGGCGGCGTTGCAACCGGCCGGCTCAAAGCGCACCAGACGACCGCCGCGACTGTCGGTGACAAAGTCGACGACCTCGGCCGTCAACACCACGGGAGCCCCCTCGGGCGCATGGGCGCCACCGGCACGATACTCAATTTGAGCGCCGGGCTTGAGTCGCTTACCCGGCTTGACCAGGCACTCCCAAACATGGCCCAGCGGATCCACGTCCTCGCGGCGCTTGAGCAGCAGCGTCTCGACCACGCCGCCCGAGCCGGCCTTGCGGCCGATTAGGCGGGCCGGCATCACGCGCGTCTGGTTGATGACAAGCACGTCGCCCGGCTCGATGTAGTCGATAACGTCGCGGAAAATGCGGTGCTCGACGGTGCCACCGTGCTCCAGCGGCGTCCCCGTCTCGGAACCCTTGCGATCCACCACCAGCAAGCGGCAGGAATCGCGCGGCTCGGCGGGAGCCTGGGCGATGAGCTCTTCGGGCAGGTTGTAATCAAAATCATCGGTACGCATAGACACGTCAGATTCTCCTTATATAGCTAAAGTCCGCTCTACATCCTAGCAGGCTGTCGGTCCAAATGAACTACTTTTTGGCGGCTTTACGCTCGTCGCGAATACGGGCGCGGTCCATGGCCGCCTCAACGGCCGAGAAACGGCAACCGCAGTAGTTCTGCCGATACATTCCCAGCTCTCGCGAGCGACGCGTGGCCTCGGGATAATACGGACGAAAATCGCGAATCACCGGCGTAAGTCCACGCGCCTCCGCCAGGCGCTCAAGCACGTCATTGCAGGTGTCGAACAACTGATACGGCGAGACGGCGAGCGTCGTACCCACGTACTCAAACCCACGCTCCTCGGCAACTCGACACGCCTCGGCCAGACGCAGTGCATAGCACGCGCGACAGCGGCGTGGGCGATCGGCTCCCAGCGGGGCCACGCCGGCCTCCCAGCGCTCGCGGTCCTCCCCCGCCTCGATAAGCTCGATGCCGCCGTCGGCACACCACCGACGCAGCTCGTCCAGGCGGCGCTGCCATTCATCGCGCGGCTGAATATTGGGGTTGGTCCAGCAGATCGTGGGTTCAAACCCTTCCTCGCGCAGCAGACGAACCGGCTCGAGCGAACACGGCGCACAGCAAGCGTGCAGCAGCAACGGCTTCATCAACATCTCCTCACCCACAATGATTTTTCCGGGACGGGGATTAAAAAATCATTAGGTACACAATGATTTTTTAATCCCCGTCCCGGAAAAATCATTGAGTCGACTTTCCAAAAAAGCGAACGCCGAAGGACGTGTCCTCGCAGGCGACGATGCGGCGGTCACGCAGAATGGTTCGTACGTAATACCAATCGCCCACGCAGCCCGACAGGTGCAGACCGCCTGCTAGGTAGCACAGTAGCGGATAGCCCGAAAACGCAAACCCCAAGGCAAACGCCGCCGTCAAAACAACCGTCGGCGCCAGGCAAATCGCCATATACCGCATGCGCGAATACACAATGCCCTCAGCGCAGGCATAGATCATGCACGTCTCGAGGTTCGCCCCAAAAGTCACCTGCGCACCGGCAGGCGCGAACAACTTAAAGAACACCGCATGCACCAACTCGTGCACGGCAAACGACGCCGCGCAAACAACAGCCACGCCAACCATCCAGCCCACGACCGCCGTCCAGCCGCCCGCTTCAGCCGCATCCAGATCCGCGGGCCCGCTCAGCAGCATAAACACCGGCACCAGGCACACGGCAAACACGCCGACTACGGCCATTCCCCACACAAAGCAGGCGTGCAGGAAATCCTCGTCTTCAAACGCATGTATGTTGGAAATCTCGTTCATAGCATCTTAGGATAGCGCCCCTGCCACGCGCCCGCCCGCATGTGCGATAATGATGAACGATATGCACGAATTGGCCACCGCGTCGCCAGGCCTCGCGCCCGGCTGCGCCCTCACCATATGCGAAGGAGTCCCATGGCATCCAAATACTCCATGAACGACCGTCCCAGCTGGCCGCGCCGCGCCATCGTTACCGCCGGCGAGCCCTACGGCAACAAGGGCCTGCACTTTGGCCACGTCGGCGGCGTCTTTGTCCCGGCCGACTTCTTCGCCCGCTTCCTGCGCGACCGTCTGGGCCGCGAGAACGTCATCTTCACCTCGGGTACCGACTGCTATGGCTCGCCCATCATGGAGAGCTACCGCAAGCTCAAGGAGAACGAGGGCTACGACAAGTCCATTAGCGAGTACGTCGAGTCCAACCACTCCCGCCAGGCCGCGACCCTCAACAACTACAACATCAGCTGCGACATCTACGGCGGCTCGGGCCTTGAGCCGGCGGCCCAGATTCACAACGAGGTGACCGCTGAGATTATCGAGCGCCTGCACGAGCAGGGCACCATCTCCAAGCGCTCCACGCTGCAGTTCTACGACGCCAAGGCCGGCACGTTCCTCAACGGCCGCCAGGTGATCGGCCGCTGCCCCATCCAGGGTTGCAAGTCCGAGAAGGCTTATGCCGACGAATGCGACCTGGGTCACCAGTTTGAGCCCGAGGAGCTCATCGCGCCCAAGAGCCAGCTCACCGGCGAGGTGCCCGAGCTGCGCCCGGTTGACAACCTCTACTTCGACCTGCCGGCCTACCTCGACTTTATGAAGACCTACACCGCCAAGCTCGCCCAGAACCCGCAGGTTCGCTCCGTGGTCTCCAAGACCATGGAAGAGTGGCTGCTGCCGGCTCAGCTCTACATTCAGAACAAGTTCCGCGAGGCTTTCGACGCCGTCGAGGACCAGCTCCCCGAGCACACCGTGCTGGAGCCCGAGGGCAACAAGAGCAGCTTTACCGTCACCTTCCCCAGCTGGAAGGAGCGCGACGACGCCCACGCGGTGCTCGCCAACGGCGGCGTGCGCTTCCGCAGCGGCAAGGCGCTCGTGCCCTTCCGCATCACCGGCAACATCGACTGGGGCGTTCCGGTGCCCGAGGTCGATGGCGTGAACGACGTCACCTGCTGGTGCTGGCCCGAGAGCCTGTGGGCGCCCATCAGCTACACCCGCACCGTGCTCGCGCGCGATGCCAAGGCCGCCGGCGTGACCGAGGGTGTCGCCGCCCAAGACGCCGCCCTTATGGGCGAGCCCGCCGCCGATTCCACGCAGGTCCCCGCACCCACCTACCAGCACAGTTCGCTCGACTGGCGCGACTGGTGGTGCTCTGACGACGCTCAGATCTACCAGTTCATCGGTCAGGACAACATCTACTTCTACTGCATCGCGCAGACCGCCATGTGGGAAGCCCTGGGCTGGGACCTCACGCAGAGCACCGTCAGCGCCTGCTACCACCTGCTCTACATGGGCAAAAAGGCGAGCTCGTCCTCGCAGACGCCTCCTCCGCCGGCAGACGACCTGCTCAACCACTACACCTGCGAGCAGATGCGCGCACATTGGCTGTCGCTCGGCCTGTCCGAGAAGCCGGTAAGCTTTAGCCCCAAGGCATACGACACGCGCGTGACCGGCAAGGACAAGGACGGCAACGAGGTGCGCGCCTGCGACGACAAGCGCGTCATCGACCCTGCCCTTAAGGAGAGCGCCCTTTTGACCGGCGTCTTCAACCGCCTGGCCCGCAGCTGCTTCTACGGCGTCGCCATCAAGGAGGGCGACGAGAGCCCCTATCGCAACGGCTGCATCCCCGCCGGTGCCGCCTCTGCCGCCGTGGTCGAAGCCGCCGAGCAGGCAGCTCTCGCCTTTGAGCAGGCCATGTACAAGTTCGAGACGCACCGCGCGCTCGCCGTGTGCGACGATTATCTGCGCGCAGCCAACAAGCGCTGGAGCGACGCCTCCAAGGCCGCCAACAAGCTCGAGGGTGAGCCGGCCAATGCCGCGATGACGCAGGCCCTCGTCGACGCCTTTACCGAGCTGCGTGTGGCGACCGTGCTCATGCACGGCATCGTCCCGGCCGGCTGCGAGCTCATCTGCGAGTACTTCGACGTCGATCCGGTCGCCTTCTTTAGCTGGGATAACATCTTTGCCTCCACGGACGAGTTTGTGGAAAGCCTGGGCGAGAAGCCTGGCGAGCACCGCGTGAAGCCGCTGCCCCCGCGCTTCGACTTCTTCAGCAAGCACGAGAGCCAGTACTAAACACTCGACATGTAATGGAATGGGAAGGAAAGACGGATGTCCAAGCCGCGTCGTCGTAAGCAGAAAAAGCAGGTCAAGGCCGAGCTCAAGCTCAGGCAGTTTGCCGCCACCGAGCTTTCCGACCAGCTTGCCGCCCTTCCTTGCGCCGCCGACCTGCCGCGCTTTATGGTCGACACGGTCGCCGGCGCCTATGCGCCCGCCGATGCCGAGCTCATGATCGAGGGCTTCGGCGCCGCGGCTGAGCGCCCGGTCACGCTACGTGCCAACACGCTCAAGGCAACCGCCGAGGACATCGCCGCCGCGCTCAATGAGGCCGGCATCGCCCACAACCCCGTCGCCTGGTACCGGGATGCCTTCATCCTGCCCGAGGCCCAGGTATCCGACCTGTGGGACCTCGACATCTACCGCGACGGCAAGATCTACTTGCAGAGCCTGTCGTCCATGATGCCGCCGTTGGTGCTGGGCGCCCAGCCCGGCGAGGATATCCTGGACATGTGCGCGGCCCCTGGCGGCAAGACGACGCAGATCGCCGCCCTCACGCAGGGACAGGCGCACCTTACCGCCTGCGAGATGAGCATTCCCCGCGCCGAGAAGCTCGAGGCAAACCTGGGCCGCCAAGGCGCCAAAAACGTGCCCGTCATGCGCATCGACGCACGCGAGCTCGACGAGTTCTTCCGCTTTGACCGCATCCTGCTCGATGCCCCCTGCACCGGCACGGGCACCGTCATCAGCGGCAACGAGAAGAGCCTGCGCGGCCTGACCGAGCAGCTGCTCAACAAGTGCGCCCGCTCGCAGCGAGCACTTCTGGACCGCGCCATGGGTGCCCTCAAACCGGGTGGCACGCTGGTCTATTCCACTTGTTCGATCTTGCCGCAGGAAAACGAGGACGCCCTGCAAGAGGCCTTCGACAAGCACATGGACTGCGAGCTCATCCCCCTTAACGGCACGCCGAGCGAAAGCGAAGCACGCCGCGCCCAGGAAGCCGGCGAGGAGCCGCGCATCGAGTGCAACGCCCTCACCGAGGCCATCGCTGCCGGCCACGTCTCGGCCATCGCCAACGGGCTGCCCGGCACGCTCACCATTCCGCCCAGCCGCGACTTTGAGGGCTTCTACATCGCCCTGATCCGAAAACGCAGCTAGCGCACGGACCAAAAACTCAACAAGCTATTTCCGTGCGCGCTTGTCCTGCTGGTCACGATGCTGCTTAAGCGCCTCGCGCTCCTTGCGCTCGGCTCTTTTGCCCTTAATGGCCGTGACCACAAAGTAGATGACCGCGGCGGCAACGATTGCGCCCACACACAGGCCAATCGAGCCCAACATTGCCGTCAATTCCATACCGCGTCACCTCTCTTTTAAACGGGACATTCAAGATAGCACCTCGATGCCCGCCACCACAGCTCCTTCACGTTCGCCGACCTTTGAGTCTAACGGTGGGCGCAGCGGGGAAAAATCAACTCGTCAAACGATTTAGCATTCGCAACTCCGGCTGCATCACGCCGGCCACCATCGCATAGAATCGAGCCTTCATGGATACCCTCAACGACCTCAACGAGCGCGTCGACGCCTTCGTCGGCACCAGCTCCTTCGACACGCCCAGCGCGCCAAACGACCAAGCCCCCATCGATGTTCCCGCCGAGGTTCACGAGGATATCGTCGCCTCGGTCGACTTCTCGGAGGTCGAACTCGCCGACGAGTTCACCGAGCCGCAGGTAGCCGTCACCCCCAACGGACTGCTCCCCATGGAGCCGCTGCCCATCGACGGGCGCCTGCGCAAGGCGGCCCTTCGCATGCCCGACGAGATCGAGGAGGCCAGCGGCTTTACGCTCTTCGGCCGTCGCATCAAGTCGCTTATCTACACCACCGATGTCGCGGTCATCCGCAACTCCAACGCCGACGCCGTCTTTGCCGTTTACCCCTTCACGCCGCAGCCGGCCATTACGCAGGCGCTGCTGACCGTCGCTGAGTGCCCGGTCTTTGTGGGCGTGGGCGGCGGCACCACGACCGGCAAGCGCTCCGTGCAGATGGCAGCCGTTTCCGAGATGCAGGGCGCGGCAGGCTGCGTCGTTAACTCCCCCGCTACCGCCGAGATGGTCGAGCACATCACCAACATGGCGGACATCCCCGTCATCGCCACGGTCGTGCGCTGCGACGACGATGCGCATGCCAAGGTTCGCGCCGGAGCCAAGATCCTCAACATCGCGGCCGGCAAGAACACGCCGCAGGTCCTGCGCGAGCTGCGCGAGCACTATCCCAACCTGCCGCTCATCGCACCGGGCGGCAAGACGCCCGAGAGCATCCGCGAGACCATCGCGGCCGGCGCCAACGCCATCATCTGGACGCCGCCTTCGGCCCAGCAGCTGCAGACCGACATGATGCAGCGCTACCGCAAGATGAAAGAAGACGCCACGCCCGTCATCTCGCGTGACGACGTGCCCATTATCGACCAGGTCGCCGCCGCCGAGGTCAGCCAGGTCGAGAACATGAATCCCGACGTGCCCATTCCCGACGAGGTCATCGAGCGCGTCGCCTCGATCCACGAGCGCGTTGAGGAGCATCGCGCCAACCGCGGCCTTAAGCCGTCGCTGCACGGCTTCTTCTTCCGCGGCAAGAAACGCTAACCGCAACAGCAAGGCCCGCCCCACAAACGTGAGGCGGGCCTTGTTCGTTAATCCACGCGCTTGTCGCCCATAAAGAAGACGGTCACCGTGCCGGGGCCGGTGTGCGAGCCAATGAGCGCACCGATGTTGTTAATCTCAATCTTGCCTTTGAGCTGCGGAATCTGCTCCTCTATCAGTGTCGCAACCGCCTCGGCATCCTCGCGACACGCCGAGTGCGACATGATGCACTTGCCCGAATAGTTCGCACCATCCTGCACGTGTGCCATTACGGTCTTGGCCATCTCGGAGATTGCGCGCTTCTTGGTGCGAATCTTCTCGCGCGGCGACAGCTCGCCCTCGCAATCGACCGTCATAAGCGGGCAGATCTTGAGTGCCGTGCCGATAATCGCGCTCGCGGCCGAGATACGACCGCCGCGCAGATAGCTCGACAGGTCGGTCGAGAAGAACCAGTGATGCAGGTTAAGCTTGTGCTCCTCGACCCAAGCGGCCGTCTGGTCGAGCGAAGCACCGCTATCGCGCACGTCGGCGGCATATTCCACCAGCAGGCCAAAGCCCGAAGCCGCGGCCAGCGAATCGATCACGCGCACCTTGCCGCCCTCGGGATAACGATCAGCAAGCATCTGCGCCGCAACGCAGGCCGAGCCATACGTGCCTGAAATACCCGACGACAGCGTCAGATGCAGCACGTCCTTGCCCTCGGCAACGAACGGCTCCCAAAACTCCTCATACTCGCCCACACCCAGCTGAGACGTCTTAGGCATAGCGCCCGCGGCGATCTTGGCAAAAAACTCGTCGGGCGAAATCGACTGATACAGGTCATCGTCATAGACAACGCCATCGATCTCGTAATGAAAATACACGACAGGAATATTGCGCGACGCAAAGAACTCGCGGGTTCGATCGGCGCCAGATTCACAGGTCAGGACAAAATCACTCATATGAGGCTCCTTACGTATTGCTGCGTAAATTATCGCACAGCAGGCCTAAATACGGTACAAATGTCCACTATTTACCAATTCGAACTATTTGTATTGAACATCTTTATCACGAACATCTCCATCGCCGCCGTGGGCCAACATAGGCAAAAACACCTCCATCGTCTCCACTCAACCGACACATCTACCTCCACTAAATCGATTTAGCAAACCGTTCAGCCGACAATTCAGCCGCCGGCGCAAAATCGAAACAAACCCGGCGCATACTGGTAAACGCTCAACACTGCTTTATCAGTTTTACCAACCATATCGGAAGGTGTTTCATGGTCGCATTCGATCGCAACCCGCAAGACTTCAAGTATCTGCGTCTGCTGTCGAGACAATTTCCCACCGAGCAATCCGCGTTTACCGAGATCATCAACCTCTCGGCCATTCTCAACCTGCCCAAAGGCACCGAGCATTTTATGAGCGACGTGCATGGCGAGTACGAAGCCTTTATGCACATCCTCAACAACTGCTCGGGCGTCGTGCGCGAGCATGTCGACGAGATCTTTGGCGACACGCTCTCCTTTGACGAAAAGGGCGATCTTTGCACGCTCATCTACTACCCGCGCGAGAAGATCGACCTGGTCCGCACTCAGCATGAGGACTCACCCACTTGGTACAAGACGATGCTCGACCAGCTCATCATGGTCGCCCGCTCGCTTTCGAGCCGCTACACCCGCTCCAAGGTGCGTAAGGCCATCCCGCGCGATTACGCCTACATCATCGACGAGTTGCTTCACACGCACCCGGACGAGAACAACTATCGCGTGCGCTATCACGAGCGCATCGTGGAGTCCATCCTGGAGACCGCGAGCGCCGACGACTTTATCGAGTCGCTCGCCTCGCTCATCAAGCGCCTGGCCGTCGACCACCTGCACCTGGTGGGCGATATCTTCGACCGTGGAGGCGGCGCTGCCAAGATTATGGACCGCCTGCTCACTTACCATTCACTCGACATCCAGTGGGGCAACCACGACCTGCTGTGGATGGGCGCTGCGGCCGGCGAGCCCGCCTGCATCGCCACAGTGCTGCGCAACAACCTGCGCTACGACAACTACGAGATCCTCGAGAACGATTACGGCATCTCGCTGCGCGAGCTTGTCGCCTTCGCCGACGCCACCTACACCGCCGGTGAGTCCATCACCCCGCTGATCAAGGCCATCAACGTACTGCTCTTTAAGCTCGAGGGCCAGATTATCCAGCGCCACCCCGAGTTCGATATGACCGACCGCCTGTTACTCGACAAGATCGACCACGACACCGGCACGGTCACGCTCGCCGACGGCAGCGTGTGGCCGCTCACGACCAACGACTTCCCCACCGTCGACCCGGCGGACCCCTATACGCTCACGCCCCAGGAGCAGCACATCATCGACAAGCTCGTGTCCGAGTTTGTCACCGCCGATCACCTGCATCGCCATATCGATTTCCTCTATTCCCACGGCTCGATGTACAAGGTCACCAACGGCAACCTGCTGTTCCACGGCTGCGTGCCGCTCAACGAGGACGGCACCTTTAGCAGCATGAACTGTCTGGGCACCTGGCACGCCGGCCGCGACTATTTCGATTTTTGCGACCGTATCGCCCGCCGCGCCTGGCGCGTGGGCAACCGCGATGCCCTCGACTGGATGTGGTACCTGTGGATCGGCTTTAACTCGCCCGCCAGCGGACGCCTGGTGCGCACCTTTGAACGCGCCTATATCGCCGACAAGAGCACCTGGGTCGAGCCGATGGATCCGTACTACACGCTCACCACGTCGCCCTCGGTCTGCGACGACATCATGCACGAGTTCGGCGTTGTCCCCATGGCATGTTCGCCGACCGGTCACATCATCAACGGCCACACCCCCGTCAAGACCACCAAGGGCGAACAACCCATCCGCGCCGACGGCAAACTGCTGGTCATCGATGGCGGCTTCTGCCGCGCCTACCACCCCAAGACGGGTATCGCCGGCTACACGCTTATCTCGAGCTCGCGCGGCTGCCGTCTCAAGTCGCACCGGGCCTTTACGACGGTTGCCGAGGCACTCACGCGCAACGTGGACATCGAGAGCGAGACCAACCGTTTTGACCAGGCCGACCGCCGCCGCATGGTGAGCGATACCGATTCTGGCGCCAAGATCCGCGGCCAGATCCAGGACCTGCGCCAGCTACTCGATGCGTATAGAAACGGTGCTATCGAGGAGCGAATCTAGCGATGCCCGCGGGGATTGGCTAAACTTGCTGCGTTTGTCACCCCCGCGGCGCTTCGGCGCCAGCTTAAGGCAGGTACCATGCAAAAGCTCCTTGCGCAGATCATGAAGTTTGGCGTCGTCGGCGTCGTCGCCACGGTCATCGACTTCGGCATCATGAATCTGCTCCACTACGGTCTGGGCCTCAACATCCTGATCGCCAACACCAGCGGCTTTATCGTCTCGCTCATCTTTAACTACGTCGCGAGCATGAAGTACGTGTTCGCGCACAAGGAAGGCATAAGCCGCCGCCGCGAGTTTATCATCTTCGTCGTGCTCTCCGTGATTGGCCTGGCGCTCAACGACGGCATCGTGTTGGCACTCAACGCCGGCTTGGGGCTCGAGGCCAATATCGCCAAGATTTGCGCCACCGCGCTCGTCATGGTCTACAACTTTGTAACCCGCAAGATCTTCCTAGAGGGCGACGAGACCAAGTAGCTCGGCTTCTTTGCTGTATTGCAGGGCCCGCGGACGGTATGCGCTCAGCGCAGCATCGTCCGCGGGCCTTACTCGTTTACGGGCAAATTTGGCACGTTTGCGGATTGTCTCTTGCAAATTTGGCGAGTTCATATAGTTCTTGGCAAAGACCTTACGTTTCCCTTTCAAAAGCTCTAAAGTATCCTCTGCTCGATTCATCAACGCATTGGATGTGATTACGTGCGCAAGGCACTGGCACAACCTCATACGAAGCAGTTCCTCAAGTTCGCCGTCGTGGGACTTATCTCCTTTGGCATCGACTGGGGTATGCTCATTGCGCTTGTCGAGCTATTCCACCTCGACTTTTTGATGAGTACCACGATCTCGTTCATCACGTCCGTCGTGGTCAACTACTGGCTCAGCATGAAGTACGTGTTCGACCACCGCGAGGGCATGAGCCGCAAGCGCGAGTTCACGATCTTCACCATCCTGTCGGTGATTGGCCTGGGCCTCAACGACCTGTACATGTTTGTGGGCGTCACGTTTTTGAGCATCGGCTACCAGGCCATGAAGGCTATCGCCACGTTCTTGGTCACCTGGTACAACTACTTTAGCCGCCGCTTCTTCCTCGAGGGCGCACGGTCGTAGCTAGTCAAACATAATCTCGCATTTGCAACCGGTTGGAATTCACGTTCCGACCGGTTTTTTATTTGCCGATAACCTGCGTGAGGCGGGCTACGATGCCGAAATAGGACGCGCTTTCCGGTTGAACATCGATTGGGAAACTCCGTCCCATTCGCAGTAAAAACGGGCGGCCCGGATGTTTGTCCGAACCGCCCGTTTGGTGCGATATGTCGAGGCCTCTAGCCTGTCACGTAATACCAGACCACGTTGTCGCCATTGGAGAGAGCGTAGTTGCTGCAGGCCGTCATGGGCGTTGCGCCGTTGACGGAGTACATCCAGCCGCTCGTGCCGCCGTACTGCTTTTCGGCCAAGCCGCCGATAGCCGCAACATACGTGCCGTACGACGAGCCGTGCGCATTTACGGAAAGACCCAACGCGCACAGAGCGTCGTAGACCGTGGCGCCCTCGTTAAAGGTGAACGTACCACCAGACGAGACGGGATTGCCCACGGCGCTCGAAGTGACCGAGACCGTCACGGTAACGTAGCTCGGCTCCTGAGAGGTGCCCTGGTCGCCCGCAGAGGCATTGCCGTTATCGGGAGCGGCGGAGGATCCACCCGACGCGACAGAGGTTCCAGACGATGAGCCGGTTCCGCCAGACGCTGTCGAATTCTGAGAAGTCGACTGGTTGCTGTCGGTCTTTTTATGACCAGCCCCTTTTTCGCCGGACTTCTTGCCGTCCGAATTTTTGCCCGCTTCCTTGTCTGAAGACTCGGCATCGTCCTTGGACTTGGACTCATCCGAATCCTTGGACTCGTCTTTTGCATCATTCGATGACTTGGAATCCTTGGAATCGGCCTTGGCCGAAGCAGCAGGCGAGCCGGAGCCCGTAGCGTCCTCGGCGATGACACTCTCCCCCGTCACGGTCTGAACGATCCAATCAATGGACCAAGCGCCGCTCTCGGAGGGATGGACAAAGCCCAGCGAGACGACGATCAGCGCGATGCAGACAGCCGTAAGGGCACTGACAAGCGCCTTGCGGCGAGGGACGGACGCCGCCGAAGCGGCGCCCTTTTGCTTTGCATCGTCGAGTTGGATAAACGAGGAGTCGGGCTGCTGCCCGTTGGTCTCCTTGGGCTTATCGGGCATTACCGTCACCCTTGCCGCGCTTGGTCAGAACGAAGACGGCAATGAGCGCAAGGCCGATCACGCCCGCCGCAATGCCAACGATAGCAAGCGGGTTGGTGCCGGCCTCCTGCGCGGAAGCCTCGGAAGACTTCTTGGCAGTAGTCGCGGAAGCGGAGCCCGTGTCGGACTTGGAATCAGACTTCTTGTCGGACTTGTTGTCCTTCCTGTCCGATTTCTTCTCGTCCTTCTTATCGGACTTCTTGTCAGAGTCCTTCTTGTCGGACTTGTTTTCCTTGGTCTCCGTCTTGGTGGACACCGTCGTCTTAGTCGTCGGCTTCTGGCCCGGGGCGATAGCGCCACCAGCCTGCTGGCCCTTCGTGCCGGAGCCAGTACCAGTGCCAGCGCCCGTGCCGGAACCGCTGCCAGCGCCGCCGTTGGAACCGTTGGAGCCGTTTGAGCCGTTGGAGCCAGAACCGCCATTACCGCCAGGGTTGGTGGCGTTCTTGGTCCACTTGGCATACAGCGTCAGGTCGGCCGTCACCGGCGTGCTGAAGTCATACGCCTGCGTGCAAGCCTCATCGGTATACCAACCGCCGAAGGTATAGCCCTTGAGCTGGGGCTTATCCGCAGGCTCGGTAGCCGTCTTGCCCTCTTTCACACGCTGAGAATCGGGCATGGTTGCATCTTTGCCGTTGGCATTAAATGAAACGGTATAGCGATTGACCCTCTGGCCATTGCCCTTGACGGCAAACAGTTTGCCTGAATCGTTAGCGTAGTAGAGCGAGCCGTCCGACCCCACAGAAATCGAAGTCATGCAATACTGCTGATCCTCCGCAGCCGGCGTATAGAGCAGCTCTGCTTCGGCATCGCCGATGCGATAACGATAGATGCCACCAGGGTTGTTGTTAGACGTAAAGTACACGTACGTCTCACCGTTTTGAACTGAAACAACCGGCTGTGACTTAACGTCGCCACCGCCCGAAGTACCCTGGCGAATATAGTTCCCATCCGCCTTGCAGATGGAATAGTCTACCGCAAGCGTCTCGGCATCGATGGTTGCCAGCAGACCGTAATGATACGTGTACTTATTCTGATAGCCGCCCTTAAAGGACTCAATCGACGTACCGCCAACAATGATCTTGCCGTTGGCCAACACCGGCGTCGAGGTCGAGCTGCTACCAAACGCCACCTTGCCAAGCTCGGAAAGCGTTCCGTCCGCTCCAATCGAGAGCTTATGCAAAACACCATCGGCGCTCACGACATACGCGATCGATCTATCGACAAGGACCGTCGTACGCACGCGATCGGCAACCTTAAGGTTCGCAACAGTCTTTCCAGTCGAGGGATCGATCGTGCTCACCGTGCCGGAATCGTCCGCAATAACACCGTAGTTGCCCGAGAACGCCATACCAGCCCAGTAATAGCCCTTGCTGTTCTCGTTCTCGCGCTGCCACATGACCTTGCCGTCAGTGATACGCACGCAAAGCAGGTAGCCGCCACTCGAATCAGTCCAGCTGGCCGAAGCGGTGCCAAAGTAGGCATAGCCATCACGGACCGTAACGGAAGCAAGCGACTGCTGGGCGCCGTCCGGGCCGGCCGGCAGCTCATCGGTAACCCAAACCGTCGCCAGCGCATCAACCGTTAGCGCCTGCAGACGACCACCCGAGAGCGGAACAAGCACAACGCCGTCGGTGTACACCATGCGCGAAGTCGAATCAATCTTTGCTGCCAAGGGCGATTCCGCAAGGGTTTCACCCGTGTCGACATTCTTCTTAAGCAGCTTGGAGCCGACGGCAACGTAGAGATAGTCACCCACTAGCAACGGATCAGAGATTCCCTTATTCCATTCGCTCGAAAACTTGAGCTCGCTTACCCATTTTGCCTCAGCGTCTTTGGTGGGTACAGGCGCGTCGGTTACCTTGTCGGCGCTCGTAAAGCCCGACCAGTCGCTATCCCAGTTGGGACGCGCGGCGCTCGGGTCAACAACAACGCTGTCGATACCGGGCACGGTATCGCCGGCAGCATAGGCCCAAACGATCTTATCACCCGACTTGAGCACATAGTCGCTATCGATCTGGCTTGCGGGAACTCCGTTGACAAAGAACGACCAAGCGCCGGACAGCTCGACACCATCAAGCGGGGAAACAAGGCTATGGACACCCCAATAGCCAAATTGGTCGTACATCTTGGATTCGATGCCAAGAGCATCGAAGTAGGCAGCAGAGGCGTCCTTGATCGTCGTGCCCTTTGTGAACACTTGAGTTGAGGGGCTCGTCCAACGCTGCGCTATCTCATTCTTCTTGCCGATAATCTCCATTGTGACGGAGACCTGATCGACAGGAGCGGGGTCGCCGTACTTCGAGTAGCACCAGACGACGGAGTCGCCGTCCTTGAGCGTGTAGCCGCCCGCGCCGACCTCGGGGGCGCTGCCGTTGACGAACAGCTGCCAGTACGCGCCGGTCGCCGGGTCGTAGCCGAGCTTGCGGTCCTTATCGAAGGGCGACGTGATCGTGTTGAGCGCCCAGCCCCAGGCGCCGTTGGGATCGTATTCGGTGGTCAGGCCGGCCTGCTTGAACAGCTGCTCGGAGAGGTCGGCCGCGGTCGAGCCCTCCTTCAGCGTGATCTGCTGCGCGGCGGCCCAGGTCTGCTGGGCGCCCTTGGCGTCGGTGCCGACGACGGAGCACGTGGCAGAGACCTCCTGGGCTGCGGCTTCGGCAGGCTGCGACTTAGTCTCTTCGGAAGCGGCAGGAGCCTCAACCGCGGCAGAATTGTCCGCCGCTACGCCGTTGCCATCTGCGGCATTCGTCGCAGCGCTATCGGATGCCGCCGCATCGTTGGCAGTCGCATCGCTCGCGTTGGAGCCAGTTTCAGAGGCGCCATCCGCAGCCCCCGCGTTTTCGCCCTGCGCCGTGGCCTGAGCAACAGCGCCGGCAATTCCCTCAGCGCCGTCGGCCCATAGCTGGGCCGGCGTGGTGCCAAAGGCCATCGCGAAGGCCAGGAATGCCACCAGGCCGCGCTTGGCTACGCCGCGTGCAATTGCGCCACGGCGATGCGAGACGCGCTGGTGCTCGTCCTCGAACATATCCATTTGTCTCCTACTGTCTGTACTTGGGGCGTCGCCTTGAGGCTGCCCCACGTCATCGCGCATGCTGCGCTCGAGTTCCCCCATCGGGGTCCCCTTCCCTCCAGAGCCCTATGCACGCCGGCGACAAAAGCCGCGGCCATGTGCAAGATGGGAGGCGATCCGACTTAACCTTAACGGCTCGGGCGCGTCGTCCGATCTGCGACGCGAGCATCCCGAGCCAAGAGGAATTACGGTTACTGGTACAGCCGGGGATTCGCACCCCGATTCTCCCAAATGCGCAGGAAAACCACGCATTCGTGCGTCTCCGCACCACCATCTAGGCCATTGATTATTACCGTCAGTATGGTAGCACGCAAAAGGGCCTCGCACACAGGCGAAGCCCAAGGTAAAAGCTATTGTTTGCGATAGGAAAATGCGGTGCCGGCTGCAGCCTCTAGTGCTTGCCGCCGTGACTGTTGCGCCAGATATTGCGGCCCAGCATGAGCGCCAAAACCAGCGCACTCACATAGCCAAAAAAGCCGATGACCGGAATACCGAGCACAACAGGCTCGATGCGCGCATAGTAAACCACCGAAGAGCCGATAAACAGGCCGGCGATAACAATGGCCATTGACATGCGGTCGACGATGCCGCCTATCTGGCGCAGCGCCTTGTCGCTACTCATGAGCTGCAGATTCACCTTAAGCTGACCGCGCGTGAGCATACGCGACGCCAGCCCCAAGTACTCGGCCGCCTCGAGCGAGCCCTTGGCCGCACGGTAGCTGCTCGCCGCAAAGTCGCGGCCCATATCACGCATGCGCGCGTAGGTGCTCTTCTCGTTTTTGATATGCGTCTGGATGATCTGGATCATGTTGACGTTGGGCATGTACTCGGTCAGCAGGCCCTCGAGCGTCACCATGCCGCGCGCAAACATCGTCACCACGCTCGGCAGCTCAACGTCGTTCTTACGCGCCAAGTTAAGCAATGAGGTCAAAAACTCGCCGATGTCCAGGTCCTTAAGATCAAGGCCTGCAAAGTCGGCAACGATAAAGTCCAGATCGGACAAAAACGCCGAGTGATCGAGCTCTGCCGAATCGCCGCGCGTCACGGCAAAGCGCATGAGCGAGTCTTTGAGCTTGGGCACGTCACCCTCGGCCACGGCGAAAATCATGTCCTTGACGATACCGCGGTCGTGGCTCGACATGCGCCCGACCATGCCCAAGTCGATAAAGTAGACGATGCCGTCCTTGAGAATGATGTTTCCCGCATGCGGATCGGCATGGAAAAAGCCGTCGTCGAGTACCTGCGTCGAATAGTCCTCGACAATCGTCGAGCCGATCTTCTCCAGGTCGTAACCCTCGGCCACCAGGCGCTCGGGATCGGCAATCGAGATGCCCTCGATGTAATCCATGACCACCACGTGCTCGGTGCACAGATCCAAGTAGGACTTGGGGCACGACACGCCGCGCACGCTTTTATGGAACTCGTAGAAGTCGTTGAGGTTTTTGGCCTCGGCCAAGAAGTTGGTCTCCTCGCGAAACGAGGTCCACAGCTCCTCGACCACGCCGTGCAAGTCAACGAACTGATCGGTGTTGACGAACTTGGAGACGATGCGTACCACCGAGCGGATGATATCGATGTCCTGCGCCATAACCTGCTGAGCACCGGGGCGCTGCACCTTGACGGCCACGTCCTCGCCCGTCACCAAGCGGGCGCGGTGCACCTGCGCGAGCGAGGCGCTGCCAAGCGGGTTGGGGTCGATCGCGTCGAACATCTCCCCCAGGCGCAGGCCGTATTCCTCTTCTAGGCAGCGAAGCACCACCTCGTACGGCACCGGCTCCACGTCGGAGCGCAGACGACGCAGCTCATCGCAAAAGCGCTGCGGCAAGATCTCGGAGCGGTTGGCCAAAATCTGCCCCATCTTGACGAACATGGGGCCAAGCTCCTCGAGCAGACGGCGCAGGCGCACCGGCGTGAGGTTGTCCCACACGCGGTATTTTTTGACGAGGCGGACGATCTGTCCAATGCGCTCGCGACGGCCCGCCGGCGTTAGCTGGTACTCGTCGCACGGAGCCATGGCGTCGGGCTCCTCGGGCACCATGTCCACGGCGCGGGGCTTCTTGCGAGTGCCCGAGACGGCAGCCTCGACTTCGTCGACAACTGCCGCCTCGTCACACAAGGGGTCTTGATTGTTGTAATCGGTGGTGGGATCTGCCATCTGCGCTACTACTCGGCCTCTTCGGCATCCTCTGCGTCGTCGGGCTCAACGGACTCGACGGGCACCGAGGTCACGTTGTCCTCGACCGAATCGACGATGTCGCGCACGTGAGCCAGGAAGGCCGCACGCTCGGGGGCGGTCATGACGCGGACGCGGGCCAGGATGAGCTCGTCGAGCACACGCTGGGCCGCGGTCTCACCCTGCATGCCCAGGCGCTCGGTGAGGTCGGAGATGGTGCCGCCGGCCTGCTCGAACATATCGGATACGCTGCGGGCGATATCGGGAGTGTCGGCGTCCTTGCGCACCTGCTCGCCCTTGGCGTTGAGGTCGTCAAGGACCTTCTTGCCTCCCTCGACGGCAACGGCAGCGGCGCCAAAGCCTACGTTGATGGCGCCGTTAACAAGCTGATCGAATTTCATAACCATGGTTGGCTCCAATCATGAACAACTGCATTGGCCTTCTTGTACCCAAGATTGAGCGTAAGCGACAAAGCGTTTTACCTCACGTTGTCGTTCATCGCGAAAGAATTCTTCATGGCGCAGCTCGTGGTGTAGAGCACCTTGCCCAGCAGAGCGTCGGTCTTCACGCGCACAAGCTCGGCAAAGGCGTCATTGGCGCGCGCGAGCTCGGCAGGAACTTCGGCCTCGGGCAGGGCGGCCACGGCAGCATCGACGTCGTGGATCTGCTTGTGGCCCATGCCGCCGACCTTCTCCTGGTAGTCCTCGACAGCACGTCCGCACTCGTGGAAGCGGACGTCGGCCAGGGCGCCGATCAGGCGGTTGGCCCAATAGAAGTTCTCGGACGTCACGCGCGCCTGGGTGTCGGCGTAGTACTCGGGCATGGTCTCGACGTTAGCGTACAGCGGGACCAGCGCGTTAAACGAGTTGGAACCAAAGGCCATCCACTGCACGGCGCGATAGGCCGGCTGCGCATAGGGGCGCAGCTGCAGCACGGCGAGCTGGCTGTTGCGGTTGATGCCGATGGGACGGTAAGCGCCGCGCGTGGCGGGCGTGCCCTTGCTGCCGTAGCAGTCGTACTCCGTGCCCTGGTAGTGGCTCGAGAGCACGTACTTGATGTCCTCGATGGTCACTTTGCGCTCGGGCACGCGGCTCCAGGGGATGTCGTCGCTCTCGGGCGTAAAGTCGGCGTCGGGGCCGTCCCACACGTCGCTGGGGTTGAGGCAGCGCTGCATATACCAGGCGCGCGGCGTATTGTAGACATGGTCGCTGTCGCTGTGCGAGCCAAAGGCCTCGCGCGGGTTAAAGACCGCGGCCGGGCCGTCGCCCTCGACGCCCAGCGTCAGGTCCAGATGCCACTCGGCCATCCAGGCGCGCAGGTCGGCGGAGCACATGTGATCGGCCTGGGCGCCCTCGGCGTCGTCCAGGTCAAAGCTGTCGATACCCAGCTGGTTGGGCATGGTCACATAGGCGTCATCGGGCACGCGCTTGGCGATCCAGTGGTGACCGCCGATGGTCTCGAGCCACCAGATCTCATCCACGTCGCTAAAGGCGATACCGTTGTTCTCGTAGGTGCCATAGTGCTCGAGCAGGTCGCCCAGGATGCGCACGCCGTCGCGGGCGGACTTGGCGTATGGCAGCACCAGGGTCACCATGTCCTCCTCGCCCAGGCCGCCGGGCTGCGCCGGAACGTAGCCGTCCTCGCCCTCGTTGCCCTTGGCAGGAACGTAGTCGACGAGCGGGTCGGCACCGCGAACACGCTCGTTGGTGGTAAGCGTCTCGGTTGCAGACATACCCACGTTGAGCTCGTTGAATCCGGCCTCTGCCCAGATGCCGTGACCGGGGATAACGTCGGGGACGCTCGTGTAGCGCATGGGGTTATCGGGCAGCTCGATCGTCAGGTGGCTCAGGACGCTCGTGTAAACGCGCGGCTGCTCGTCGGGATGCACCACGCGCATGCGCTTGGGCTCAAATACTCCGTTGGACGAGTCCTCGTTGCGAGCGACCAGCGTCGACCCGTCGTAGCTCGCGTTCTTACCAACCAAAATCGTTGTGCACGGCATGCGCATCCTCCTTGAGCGAAGAAAACAAACGGTAACAGTGTATCGCTTCGACGCAAAAAGGGCGAAACCGCGCCCCTGGCAACCCCTGTGGTCAAAAAATGCCAAATATGAGTACTGTCACCAATTTAGTAGCAGCAAATCCCGCTATCTTAGACGCCAGAAATCCCCACTTGTCCAAAAGTTGAACAAAGTAATTCCACATGTGTTCAATAATAGAAACTCCCTAATGATATTCACTATCATTAGGGAGTCAAAACTACCTCAAAGATATGTAACCAACGAGGCAACAGTACTCATATTTGGCATTTTTTGACCACGGGATATCTAACCAACCCCCTAAACGTCCTCCAAACGCCTATTTCACTGCGCGTTCGGCCGCCTCGATCACGTGCTTGGCGAGAATCGCCGTCGTCACGGCGCCCACGCCACCCGGGACGGGCGTGATTGCGCCAACAATCGGTTCCGCGGCATCAAAATCGACGTCACCGACCAACTTACCGGCCGCCTCGTCCCAGTTAATGCCCACAT
The DNA here is from genome assembly GCA_900544065.1 of uncultured Collinsella sp. Classification (GTDB taxonomy): domain Bacteria; phylum Actinomycetota; class Coriobacteriia; order Coriobacteriales; family Coriobacteriaceae; genus Collinsella. Next base: position 5,477 of record UQTR01000018.1, on the reverse strand, counting down.
CGATGACCGTCTGGCCCTCACGAACCGCATCCGCACCAATCGTTCGTGTGCGTCCAACCGCGGCAACGACAATATCGGCAGCACGGCATTCGGCAGCAAGGTCGCGCGTGTGCGTGTGGCACGTCGTCACGGTAGCATTGCGCGCCGTAAGCATGGCGGCAACAGGACGCCCGATCACCAACGAGCGACCGACAACGGCAACTTTGGCACCGTCCAGCTCAACGCCATAGTGATCCAGAATCGCCAGCACGGCTTCGGCCGTGCAAGGGGCAAAGCCCTCGCCGCGACCCGAAAGCGCCGTAAGCAGCGAAGCCGGCGTCATGGAGTCGACGTCCTTGGCAGGATCGAGCGCGGCAGCAACGGCGTCCTCATCGAGCGCAGCAGGCAGCGGACGGAACAGCAGGCAACCATGAACAGCCGAATCGGCATTAATGTCCTCGATTGCCGCCAACAGCTCGTCCTGCGAAACATCGGCAGGCAACAAAACGCGACGCGCCTCGATGCCCACCTTTTCGCAGCGCTTGAGGGCGCCACGCTCGTAGGACAGGTCGTCCTCGCGCTCGCCCACACGAACAATAGCCAGCGTCGGCACGACGCCCTGTTCGCGCAGAGCGGCACAGCGAGCGGCTAGTTTCTCGGTCAACGCACGGGCGACGGGAGCACCCTTTAGCAGATCAGCCATGGCTATCCCCTCTTCCTTGCAGCGTCGGCGGCGCGACGCGCCAGCGCATCGGCACGCGGCAGCCATGTATCGAGCAGTTCATCGCACGCCGCCTCGAGCTCCTCGACGCGGGCGCGATCCTTCATGGACGTGGTATTGGCAAAGAGCGTCAGGCTCGCACCCTGCATGGCGGCGCGGCAGAAGACGGCGCCGCATGCCACATCGGACAGCAGCTGGCGCGAACCCTTATCGGCCATGTCCTCGAGCAGCGCCAGCGCACGACCGCACGCATCCATAATGCGGTACGGCGGCATGGCGGCCACGTGCAGCGCATCTTGAATCGCAGCGGTTCGAGCCGGGTCATCGCGCGGAATACCGTATGCGGCAGACACCTGCCCGTAGGCACAAACATCCTCGGCAACCAAGTCGACAAGCTCTTGGGCCAACTCATCCGCCTGGGCAAATGCGCTCGTCAGGTCATCCGCACGATCAGCAAGCGCGGGATTGGTTGCCCCGTAGCGGGCGACCATCCCACACAGCGAGGCGCCCAGCGCGCCCACAAAGGCGCTCGCGCTGCCGCCACCGGGAACGGGCTCGCGCGCAGCCAGTGCCTCGGCAAAACCGCGACAGGTTTTATCCATCATCTCTTGGCTCATACGCATGCACCTTCAAGTCATATACATCGGTCGTGTGGCAACCGCCTGCCGACCGTATCGATCACATAATGGTGCTAAGTCTAGCCCATAAGCACACGAGCGTCAGCGTACCTGGCCATCGCGGATTTCTATGGCACGCGATAGGCGGCGGCAACGCAAACATGGGACACATGGCCCACCTTTCGAGACTCTCTGGCAGCACAAACCGGGGCATATCTATAAGCAAGGAGCCCGTTGGGGCACGGCTGCGCAACGGCCGCAAACCACGAACGGAGGTATTAACACACCCGCACAAAGACATCCGCCGCAAACGGAAACAACGCCCCGGCAGCATGCGGTGCCGCGATGTCGCCGACAGACAAGGAGGACGCCACCATGAAGAAAAAGACCCTATCGATCCTTTCCCTTTGCATCGCCCTCTTTGCCGCGCTTGCCCTTGTGGGCTGCGGCGGGAGCGCATCGGGCGGGGGCAGCAGCGCCGCCAAGGGCGAGAGCAAGGAAAAGGCCCCCGTCGCTAAGAAGACCGACTTTATCTGGTTTAAGGTCGAGATGCCCGAGGGCGTTGGCGTAAGCGACTCCGCCGGCAAGAACGCCGACAGGGTCCAGCTCACCTTCCCCGAAGACGAGAATAGTTCAACCGACCGCTTCATCCCCGTTTGGGAAGAGAAGATGACGGCAGAAGAGGCTCTTGCCGATGAAGGTCGAAAGAGCAGCATGTTCCAGTGGGAAGTTGGCGACCCCGTCGAGTACAACGGCAGGACATGGCTCACCGGAACGTGCAAGGACAACCGCGGCACCCATACCTATCTCTTTACCGACGTTGAGCCGGGAAGCGTCTGCGTTCTCATCGCAAACTTCGATCAACACGAGAAAGAAGCTGAGGCGCTCCTCAACTCCATTGAGTTCCCCGATGACATGAAGGCGGCCGTGAGCGAGGCACGCGGCGTCGAGATTTCGAGCATCGAGATCAAGTAGCAAGGGTCCAAGCACGCCCGTGCACGCGCTCCATTAAAAGCGCGGGCACCCAACCCCGGGGAGGGTCGGCAGCATCGACCCTCCCCTCTTTTGCACCCGCACATATTGCCACTTATCGGCGCAAATCCGACCCCCAGAATGGGACACATGGCCCACCCGAACGAGCCACCCGCGCGTACAGTAAAGGCAGGTAATCGATGGGCGGTTACAGATCGAGGAGGACACGACCATGAAAAAGAAGGCCTTTGCGATTCTCACCCTCTGCTTGAGTCTCTTTACCGCAGTTGCCCTGGTGGGCTGCGGCGGAAGCGGCGGCGCTGCCGGCAGTGGCGGTGGCGGCGGAGCGGAAAAGCCAGCCGTGGATATGAGGACCGACTTTATCTGGTTTAAGGTCGAGGTCCCCGAGGGCGTCGAGATCACCGACGTCGCCGGCGATACCGCCGACAGGGCCCAGTTTAAGTTCACCGAGAGTGAGCACGCCAGCGACCGCTTCATCCCCGTCTTCGACCCCGACAAGAACGCTGACGAGCTGTTCGACTACGAGGCCAAGTGGAAGGCCAACTCTGGATGGACCGAGAGCGACCCCGTCAAGTACAACGGCAAGACCTGGCGCAGCGCCTACTTCACGCACTCCGGTGGCGTGACGACCGAGTACTTCACCGACGTTGACGGCGGCAGTGTGTACGTGCGTATCGACAACGTCGAAGAGCACAAGGACGCCGTCGAGACCATGATGAAGTCCCTTGAGTTTGCCGACGATATCGCCGAGGCCAAGACCGAGGCCATGGACGTTAAGCTCGACGACATCGAGATCAAGCGCTAAGCGACTGGCGAGCGCAACGGGAAACGCGAGCGCAGCGCAAACAAGCGACGGTGCCCCAGCGCTTCGTACCCAGGGAGGGCCGGTAAACCGACCCTCCCTTTCTTAATGTCAACGCAGTATAGTTACTAAAACAAGTGCATAACCGCACCCTGCGAATGGAGGAGTTATGACCGAATACCATGCCATCAGTCGCCGAGCGTTTACGCTGGGCCTAGGACTCGCAGCGCTGTCGCCGCTGGCAAGCCTGCCCGAAACCGCGGCATTGGGCATTAGCCCGCGGGCAGCCTTTGCGGACGGCACGACCGGGCCAGCGGACAGCCTCAACAAGTTCGTCATTCGCCTTCGCCCCGCGGGCTATTTTCGTACCGCAAGCGTCAACGAAGACGGCAACGTTATCGGCAACGTCTGCCACCTGTTTAACGACGGCACGTCCAGTAAGCTCATCCTCGAGCACGTTGCTACCGATACAGATAATACAAAATGGTATGCCATCCGCACCTTGCTCAATTTCGAAGAGCACAAGAAGACGGGCTACAGCATTTGGTCGGTCGACGGCGACTCGGACAAAGACGGAAAGGTCATCCACGTATGGAGTGGCGAGCATGACGGCAAGGCCAGCCGCTCTTTTGCGTTCGACCGCCAGCAAAACGGAACCTACATCATCCGAGACCGCACAAACGAGAAAAAAGACATTAATTACCTGGCCATAGAAACGGACGGCAAGGACCAAGACAACAACAAGATCTGCCATAAGAGGAAAAGCATTCCGTGGGAGCTCGAACTTATCGGTTACGACATGAAAAAGAACGATGCCACGGTTAGCAGCCTCGACTGGATCACGTACAGCAGCTACGTCGATGGGCCATGTTGGATGAAATACGTCGACGACAACAAGTTCCTCGACGAGCTGAGCATCCCGGGTACGCACGATTCGGGCACCTGCAGCGTGGACAACGACACTGAGCCCCAATCCTCGCAAGTAAAATGCCAGCAGGATTACATTCCCACGCAGTTGCTCGAGGGAATCCGCTATTTTGATATCCGGCTCGGAAAGGGCGACAACCCCGGTATCTGCCACGGGGATTTCTACCTATTCAAAAAAGACGGGGACTATCTGCATCTCTCCGATGTCATCGGGTACTTTAAAACGTTTTTGAGCGAAAACCCGAGAGAAGCGCTTATCATGCTCGCATCGCGCGGCAACGACGAGGCTACCGATGACAGTGTTACGACGGCTTTCGCCAAGGTTATGGGCGATAATCCCGATCTGTTCTACACGTCGAGCCACGTTCCCACACTGGGCGAGGTGCGCGGAAAGATCGTCCTGCTACGTCGATTTAGGCTCGCCGGCAACAGTGTAAGCGACCATACGTGGGGCCTCGACCTTACCGAATGGGATGACAAGATCAAGGCTCACTCCGACAGCACCACTATGTGTCTCGTCCAAGACGCGCGGGGCTTTGAAGCCGCGGGGGAAACAGGCGACAAAGAGCCCTATTGCACCAAGGTATACGCCCAGGACAAGTACAAACTCACGGGAACCGACAAGCTCAGCTGGGTCGATAATGCGCTGAAGGAAACGACCGGGCGCACGCGTAACAAGGTAGACGTCGTGAACGATGACGAGGCCAAGGTGCAAGTCCAGGAGCGTTGCTGGTCTATCAACTACACCAGCTGCACGGGCTTGTCGCACGGAGGCAATCCTTTTACCTCGGCACGAGTAGTCAACGAGCATCTGTATAAGAGCCCGTACATCAATCCCAGCGGCATCGAGGATACAAAGTCAGATTACCTCAAGCACATTGGCATCATCGCATCCGACTTTGTTGATGCGGCGCTGGCCCGGAGCATCTACCAGCGCAATTACGACGCAGAGCACAAGCCGACAGTTTCGTGCTACCTCCCGGACCGCATGCGCATGACGTACGGCGGCTCGCTGAGCGAAGCTTCGCTCCAGGGCGGCAAGACCGTTGGCGACGGCTATTTCCGCCTGGCCGACAGCAACAACGTTCTTAACGTGGCAGCCTCGGGCCGCGCATTTGCCATCGAATACGTGGATGTCGACGCCCTAGGCAACGAGACCGTTACGGAACTGCAGGGTTCCGTGCCTATCGATATCGACCCGCGCGCGCTGACGCCCCACTTTGAGGGGCTCGAAGGCCTTAAGGCCGGCGAGGACGTGCGTGCTAAGATTGCGGCATCGCTTGAGGGCAAGCTCGAAAACGATGCCTGCGCGGCGCAGTTGGAGTTTATGCACGATGCAAACGGCGCGCCGGACACGGCAATGGCCGAGGGCGAAACATTTGCCGCAGGAACGTACTGGGTGCGCGTGAACGGGCTCTTGGGCGACGCGGCGCAGAAC
>UQTR01000017.1 GCA_900544065.1 uncultured Collinsella sp. | reverse complement strand
GGAGATGTGTATAAGAGACAGCCTTGGCGGAGCCGAACTTGTCGGCGAAGCGCTGGACGCGTCCACCGGTGTCGACGAACTTCTGCTGGCCGGTGTAGAACGGGTGGCACTCGTTGCAAAGCTCGACCTTCATCTCGGACACGGTAGCGTGCGTCTTGAAGGTGTTGCCGCAGGAGCACGTCACCGTGCACTCGACATACTGGGGATGGATACCCTGCTTCATGGTAGGACTCCTTATTGGTCAGGCGCTGGTTACCGATCAGCGCATAAGGCGTCTTGGTTTCCGACCAAGACAACAAACTCGGCTATGGTACCACAGCGCCGCGCGTCCCACAAAAGGTTCACGGTCTTTGTGCAACACGGCGTGGCCAACCGCAGCGGACACGCACCCTGTTGCCCCTTCTCCCATGTTGCAGACGTGTAACGCCGCAGCGAGCGCGCCTTTTTTGCGCCAGACAGGTACAATGATGAACACTGTACCGTAGCGGAGCGCCCCGCGCGCGCCGCAATCACGCGAAAGGGTTTCCCATGGCCGAGATCTCGTCCTCCCGCATCGTCATCACCGTCCTTGGCAAGAACCGCCCCGGTATCGTCGCCGGCGTCACCCGTGTCCTAGGCGAGGCCAACGTCGACATCCGCGACATCACGCAGTCCATTATCGAGGACATCTTCACCATGACCATGCTGGCCGATACCGCCGAGTCCAAGCTCGACTTCGCCGAGCTGCAGAAGGCGCTGGCCGAGGCCGGCGAGCTTTCGGGCGTCAACGTGTCCATCCAGCGCGAGGACGTCTTCAACTTTATGTACCGCCTGTAGCGAACAGGCCGCCGGGGATAGCCTGACGCGCGCATGCCCATGCAAGCCACCCCGATGCGGCCCGGAGAGGAGCGCGCATGGCCTACGACGCCAAGAAAATCTATTACCGCTTCGATGACCACTTGAGCCGACTGGTTCTGGATTACGAAGCAAGCCGCCAGATTTCGCCTGAGAGCGAAAGCCTCTACCACGGCCTGCCGACCGACCCTTATGACGAGGGCTTGTTCGAAGAGCACAATGTCAAGCGCGGCCTGCGCAATGCCGACGGCTCGGGCGTGGTCGCGGGCCTCACTCGTATCTCGGATGTGCACGGCTACAACAAGGTCGACGGAAAGGTCGTGCCCGATCAGGGCAAGCTCACGCTTCGCGGCTACAGCATCGAGGATCTGGTCAACAATGCCCAGGCCGAGAATCGCTACGGCTACGAAGAAGTCGCCTATCTGCTTATCACGGGTTCGCTGCCCAACAAGGAAGAGCTCGACGGCTTCTGCGAGCGCCTAGGTGCCTTTAGACATCTGAGCGACGAGTACGTCAAAGAGTTTCCCATGACCACGGTGTCGTCGAGCATCATGAACGTGCTTCAGCGCGCCGTGCTGCTGCTCTACGCCTTCGATGCCGAACCAGACGTGATCACGCCCGAGCACGAAATCGACGTCGCCATTTCCATGCTCGCACGTCTCCCGCGCATCGCCGCCTTCGCACACATGGCCTCGGTCGCCAAGCTTCGCGGCTCCGAGGTTCACGTGCCGCACCCCACGCCCGGCCTCTCCACCGCCGAGACCATCCTACAGGTCCTGCGCGGCGGCATGGCGTTCACCCGCGATGAGGCGATGCTGCTCGACGTTATGCTCATGCTGCATGCCGAGCACGGCGGCGGCAACAACTCCACCTTCGCTTGCCGCGTGCTGTCGTCTTCGGCCACCGACCCGTATTCCGCCTACGCCGCGGCTATCGGCTCGCTCAAGGGCCCGCGCCACGGCGGCGCCAATGCCAAGGTCGTGTCTATGCACGAGGACATCCGCGCGCATGTCTCCAACTGGGAGGACGAGGACGAGGTCGCGGCCTACCTGGGCAAGATCCTCGACAAGCAGGCCTTCGACGGCACGGGCCTCATCTACGGCATGGGCCACGCCGTCTATACGCTCAGCGACCCGCGCGCCGAGGTCTGCCGCCGTTACGCGCGCTCACTGGCAGCCAAGAAGGACTTGGGCGAAGAGTTCGCACTCATCGAGCGTATCGAGCGCCTGGCACCCCAGGTCATGCGCGACCACGGCATGACCAAGCCCATCTGCGCCAACATCGACCTGTACACGGGCTTTATCTACAAGATGCTCGGCGTGCCCGAGACGCTCTTTACGCCGCTATTCGCCGTCGCCCGCATGGCCGGCTGGTCGGCGCACCGCATGGAAGAGCTCTTCTGCGCGCACCGTATCATCCGCCCCGCCTATCGTCCGGTGATCGAGCCGCTGGAGTACAAGCCGCTCGCCGACCGCTAGGACGCGGACCGTTATAGAACTCGAGCGTGGCCAGGGACCCAAGCCCTCGGCCACGCTTTTTATGCCAGTAGAAAGGGCTGCATCAAATGATTGTGTTTTCCGATATGGATGGGACGCTGCTGACGAGCGATAAGCAGATGAGCGATGCCACCTGGACAATGCTCGACGAGCTCGCACGTCGTGGCATCGAGTTTGTTCCCTGCACGGGGCGTCCGCTGTCGGGCATCTTTGAGCCCATTCTCGCCCATCCCGCCGTGCACTACGCAGTCTGCGCCAACGGCGCCAGCGTCTGGCAGCTCGACGACGATGTGCCCACCGACGCCTCGCGCGCCACGTGCATCTTGAGCCGTCCGCTCGATTGCGGCATTGCCCACCGCATCCATCGCATTGCCGCCGGCCACGATGTGACCTTCGATATCTTCGCGGATGGACAGTGTTTCCTCCCCCGTTCGCTTTACGGGCGCCTAGATGAGTTCTGCGGCGGCGATCCCCACATCGCGGCTTCGCTCAAGCGCACACGAACACCGATCGACATGGATATCGACAGCAAGATCGACGAAGTCGAGACGCTCGAACGCATCGCCATGTACTGGCACGACCCGGCCGATCGCGACGCCATCGCGGCGGCGCTCGACAAGCTCGGAGGCATTGAGGTCACGCGTTCGTACGCCATGAATATCGAGGTTATGGGCGAAGGCGCCACCAAGGGAACGGCCCTCACGTGGCTATGCGAGCACCTGGGTGAGCGTCTCGCCGACGCCTGGGCGTTCGGCGACAACATCAACGACATTCCCATGCTGCAGGCAGCGGGCCACGGCATGGCCATGATCAACGCCGAGCCCGAGGATCGCGAGGCCGCCGACGCCATCACCGAATACGACAACGACCACGACGGCGTCGCCCGCACCATCATGGCCGCCCTCGCCTAGCAGCATCAACCCGGCAGGGTAGCTAAAATAGCCCCGTCCCAAATTAGCTACCCTGGTCACAGTAGTCGTTGGGGACACTCTTCGCGAAAAAGCTGCAAGGACTGTCCCCCACTGCCGGCAGAAAGGGAACATCCCCATCTGCCGGATTAGGCGAGGCTCTCCAGAACACGGCGGAGTTCCTGCTGGACAGCGTGGTCGCGGTTACGACCCACCACGCGATCGGCAACCGCTTTGAGCGCGGGGCGCGCGTTTTCCATCGCGCAGCCCGTGCCGACAAAGCGAATGATCTCGTAGTCGTTCATCGAGTCGCCAAACGCCATGATCTCGTCGCGTCCAATGCCGTAATGCTCCGCGAGCTGTGCGATGCCCGAGGCCTTCGACACACCGGGCTGCATGGCATCGATCCACGCGTTGCCCGAAGGTGCAAAAGTAAAGAGCTGGCCAAGTTCACGCTGTAGCACGTAGGCGCTGTCCATAACGACACCGTCATCGCAAAAGATACTCGCCTTGATGATATTTACGCTGGGATCGGGCAGCTCCCAAATACGCTCGGCATTGGGAAGGTCCTTATCGACCTCACGCACGAACTTGCACTCGTCATCGAGCAGGAAGGACTTGGTTCGGTCAAAAAGCGCAAGATGCAGATTGGGAAACGTCGCGACAGCCTGGGCGAGCCTTCGAATCGCCAGGTGCGAATACACCTCACGGTCTACCATTTTGCCGTCGGCGTAGACCTGGGCACCGTTAGCGGCGACAAAGTCCATCTTGTCGCGAACGGGCGCAAAGAACTCGCACAGGCGATCGTAGCGGCGGCCTGACGATGCGGCAAAATGCACGCCATGCTCGTGTAGCGCCAGAATCAGTTCGTAGGTCTCGGGAGGCACCTGGCTGTTTTCGTCAAGCAACGTGCCGTCCATATCGGATGCAATCAGTTTAAACATAGAAAAGCTCCCTTCGGGCTTGTTGGAATCGAACGTGTATCCAATTCCAACGTACCCAAAGGGAGCTCAGGTAAGACTCCGCGGGCGCAAACGTTACAAGGACCTGGCAAATAGCTCACGCGCGCCAGGGGTCCCACATTCGCAGCGCCAGGCAACACGTCAAAGAGTGTCCCCAATGACTAGCCGTTTAAGAACGTCCCCGATGACTAGTCGGCGTAGGTGAAGGTCGTGACGTCGAACATGCCCTCGGGGCGGATGCGGAGCGTCGGGATAACCGGCAGGGGCAGGAAGATGATGCCCATGATGGGGTCGAGCGGCGGCTCAATACCCATAGCGCGTGCCTTGACCATAAAGTCGTCGTGCTGCGCGGCAACGTCCTCGGCCGTGCCTTCGCTCATCAGACCGCCGAGCGCCAGCGGAATGCGCGCCACGACCTCGCCGTTGCGCACCAGCACGTGACCACCCTGGCCCACAGCCTCAACAGCCGCCATCATATCGGCAGCGTTATCACCCACGACGCACACGTTGTGCGAGTCGTGGCCGATTGTGGAGGCAATGGCGCCACCGGTGATGGTGAAGCCACGCACCCAGCCGCGACCGATGTGCTTGCCGACAAGACCCAGGCCCGCAGGGCCATCACCGTCGGCGCCCTCGGCCTGCAGCGACACACCGCGGCCGTGGCGCTCGATCAGCATAATGCGGCGCAGGCCCTCGGCGCTCTCGGGGCGAGCCATGCCCGTGATGGCCTTACCCGGCACCACGTCAATCACGGCCTCGCCCGGCTTAAAGGCATAGTCGAATACGTCGAGCGAAAGCTTCGGCAGCTTAACGGAGGCGCGCAGCTCATCGGCAAGGGCCGCAACCTCGGCCATCTCGGGTGCAATCTCGCCCACAAAGGTACCGTCCTGCGCCACCAGGGCACCGGCGGCATACACGCGATGCGGAGCCGTGGCAAACGTCAGGTCGTTGAGTACCAGCAGGTCGGCACGCTTGCCCGGGGCGATGGCGCCACGCAGCTCGTGCGGGTCGCGGCAACCGTGGTCCAGGCCAAACACCTCGGCCGTGGACAGGGACGCCATAGAGATAGCGACCACGGGGTCGATACCGGCCTCAATCGCCACGCGGCAGGCGTTATCGATCATGCCGGTCGCAAGCGCGTCGAAGGGAGCACAGTCGTCAGTCGCAAAGCAGCAACGGCGGGCACGGGCAGGATTCTCCAGCAGCATCGGCGACAGGTTGGCCAGGTCATGGCTGCACGTACCTTCGCGCAGCATCACGTACATGCCGCGAGACAGCTTGTCGAGTGCCTCCTCGGGAATCGTCGACTCATGGTCAGCGATAATACCTGCTGCGGCATAGGCGTTGAGGTCCTTGCCGGCAACGAGCGGCGCGTGACCGTCAACCTGCTTGGACGGCGTCTGGTTGGCAGCATCGATGCGAGCGCAGGTCTCGGGATCGGCCATAAAGACGCCCGGCAGGTTCATCATCTCGCCCAGGCCAAAAACGTCGCCCGGATGCTCGGCAAAAAACGCCTGCATGTCAGCAGCGGTAATCACAGCGCCCGCTTGCTCATCGGGCAGCGCGGGCACGCATGAGGGCATCATGTACTTGATGGAAATGGGCGCGCGGCGACCGTCCTCGATCATAAAGCGCAGGCCGTCGAGCCCCGCCACGTTGGCGATCTCGTGGCTGTCGGCAATGGCGGTGGTGGTACCGCGCGTCGCGGCCATGCGCGCATACTCGGCGGGACGGATGTTCGAGGACTCAATGTGCAGATGTCCGTCGATAAAGCCGGGGGCGAGATAGCGGCCCTGGCAGTCAATGACCTCGGCAGCCTCGTAGGTGCCGGCAGCATCGTCGCGACCATCGTAGAGCACGCCGACGATCACACCGTCCTTGACGGCAACGCTGCCGGGCGCCACACGCTGGCCATACACGTCGACAATCTGCGCATTGATAAACAGCGTGTCGACGGGCACGCGGCCCTCGGCGGCCTCGATCACAGACCTCATGACCTCAACGGACATACATACTCCTTTAACCGTAGAAAAAAGCTGCGGAGCGGACAGACCTTCACCGCAGCAAACCAATAGCCATTGTATGCCCAAACGATGGGTCAACAATACGCCTCTCCGCTTAACGGCACCGCCAAATGATCCCTCCGTCCCCATGGGATCGTCGTAACCAAAAAGGCCGCAGTCGGGATTCCCGGCTGCGGCCTTATTGCACTTGTGAGGTCAACTCGCTCGTTAGACCAACTTGAAGCCCTTGCGCTTGCCTACGGAGAGGGTGTCGCCCAGTTTGAGGGCGCTGGGATCGATGTTGTAGCTCTTGGGAGCCACGGCCTTGCCGTTGATCTTGACGCCACCGCCGTCGATATCGCGACGAGCCTGGCCGGCGCTCGCCGAAAGGCCCAAGTCCTTGAGCAGGCCGGCGAGGTAGATCTGGCCCTCGTCGTTGACGGTCAGCTCGACATGCTTCTCGGGGAAGTCGGCAAGCTGGCCCTCCTTGAACACGCGGTCGAACTCGGCCTGAGCCTCGTCTCCGGCGCCGGCGCCGTGGTAGGTGTCGCACAGGTCGCGGCCCAGAGCGCGCTTGAGCTCGTAGGGGTCGGCAGAACCATCGGCCAGGGCGGCGTCGATCTTGTCGACCTCGGCCGGGGTGAGCGAGCTGGCCAGACGATAGTACTTGCCGATCATCTCGTCGGGGATGGACATGGTCTTGCCGAACATATCCTTGGGAGCGTCGGTCAGGCCGATGTAGTTGCCATAGGACTTGGACATCTTGCGCACGCCATCGGTGCCCTCGAGCAGCGGCATGGTGAGCGCGATCTGCGGCTCCATGCCCATCTTCTCCATGAGCTCACGGCCAGCGAGCAGGTTGAAGAGCTGATCGGTGCCGCCCATCTCGACGTCGGCCTTGATCTGCACGGAGTCGAAAGCCTGCATCACGGGATACAGGAACTCATGCAGGGCGATCGGCGTCTGAGACTGGTAGCGCTTGGTAAAGTCGTCGCGCTCGAGGATGCGGGCGACGGTGAACTTGGAGCACACCTGCAGCAGACCGGCCAGATCCATCGAAAGGATCCAGTCACCGTTGTGCACGATGGTGGTCTTCTCGGGATCCAGGATCTTCATGGCCTGGCTCACGTAGGTCTCGGCATTGGCCTCGATCTGCTCCTGCGAAAGCTGCGGACGGGTGGAATTCTTGCCCGAAGGGTCGCCAATCAACGCGGTACCGTTGCCGATGATGAGGGTGACGTTGTGGCCCAGGTCCTGGAACTGACGCATCTTGCGCAGCGGCACGGCGTGGCCCAGGTGCAGGTCGGGGCTGGTGGGGTCGACGCCGAGCTTGATGTTGAGGGGCTCGCCCTTCTCAAGCTTCTTGCGAAGGTCGGCCTCGGGAACGATCTGCGCGGCGCCCGAGGTGATGATACGCATTTGCTCGTCAACAGACAGCATTGGGTATCCTCCTTTTGCTATAGCACCCTCGCCGAAAACGGCGGTGCTGGAAGTCCATAAACTCTCTTATGATAACAAACTGACGCGACGCAGCACCTACGACAGGAAAATCCTCGTCCTGCCGCATGCGTCAATGGCAACTGGCAGACGTGTACCGTCACGCTCGACCAGATAGCGTACCTGCCGACGACGCAAGCAGTCGCGGCAACGAACCTGTCCCGTCGCATCGGTGGCGCAGACGCCCTCGGCGGTCAGCAGGCAGTGCTCGCACACCATAAGCTCGGGACGGTCGGCGTCGACCGGACCCAAGACGCCGGGTTCAGCGGCCAGTTCGGCAATACGCTCCGCATCATTGCCGAGCAACTCCGCCGGCAAGCACACCCGCCCCGCACCGAGTCCGCGCAGCCAGGTAAGCGTGGCCCGATTCGCGCAGAACACCGGCGCCGCCACGTCAAACGTCACGCCCAGCTCGCGAGCGATCACCACCTGTCCCAGGTTGCGGCAGACGACGCGCCCGGCACGCTGTATCAGTGAGCGGGTCCAGTCAGCGTCACCCGTGCGGCACACCTCGTCAAGCACCACAACGGCGTCGGACAAATCAAGTTCTCCGCGCGGGTCGGCATCCATCAGCTGCCAAGCAAAAACCATGCGAGTGGGAACCGCGCACTCCACCAACTCCGTGGACGCACCGCCATCCACCGCAACGTCCTCAAAGGGCAGCACCTCAACGGCACGCGCAACGGGCGCAATCGCATCCGCCTCGGCCCGCATGCGCTCCAACACCGCCGCCGTCTGATCCAACACGCCGGCGCTGCGAATCAGGTACACCTCGCAGCCCGTGTCAACCTTACGCTTGCAATGCACGACGACGCGCTCCCCCGCTGCGGCATCCACCGGACAGGGCACCTGCGGCCAGCGCTTGGGCACATCGGGACGCGCGTCGGCACCCGGATAAAACCGGATCTCGAGCGTGTCACCCGCCGCCACGGCGGCGTCGAGCTCAACGGTCACCTCTTCGTGGCCCACAGCGACCAAGCGCCCCACGCGCACGCCCTGGTTAATCGCACGCTCAAAGCTCATCAGCTCGGCACCCGAACGCCCTCGCAGGTACGCATCGGTAAACCCACGGTTAAACGACCTTCCCAGCTCGCGCTCAAGCTCTTCCACGGCACCGGGGTCCCACGCGCCGTCGTACAGCATATCGAGTGCCCGGCGCCACACCCGCACCACGTTGAATACGTAATCGGGGTTCTTCATGCGCCCCTCGATCTTGAGCGACGCCACGCCGGCATCTACAAGCTCGGGCAGATGTGCAATACCCAGATAGTCGCGCGGGCACAGCAGGCGATCTCCCTCGACGGCGACAACGCTCTGCCCCGCCTCGTCCACCAGGTCGTACGCCAGACGGCACGGCTGCGTGCAGTCGCCGCGCATCGCCGAGCGCCCACGCCGCAGGGCCGAGAACTCGCACGCCCCCGAATAGCCGATGCAAATCGCACCGTGGCAGAATACCTCGATGGGCACGCCCGTGGCACATAGCGCCGCAATCTCGTCGACCGTCAGCTCGCGTGCCGTCGTCACGCGCTCGACCCCCAGCTCATCGGCGGCAAGTCGCACGGCGCCTTCGCTATGAACGCCCGCCTGCGTGGACAGGTGAATCTCGACCCCGGGAATCGCCGCGCGCAGCGCGCAGGCCAGCCCGGCATCGGCGACAATCAGAGCATCGGCGCCCAGCTCCAGTGCATGAGCTCCCAACGCCACCGCGTCGGACAACTCATCGTCAAACACGAACACGTTGAGCGTCACGTACACACGCACGCCATGGGCATGCGCCACGGCGCAGCCGCGCGCAAACTCGTCGTCGGTAAAACCGTGCGCACTCACACGGGCGTTAAAGCCGCCCAACCCCGCATAGATGGCATCGGCGCCCGCGGCGATGGCCGCAAACATCTGGTCGAGCCCGCCCGCCGGCGCCAGCAGCTCGGGCAGCGCCGCACCGGCAGCATCCAATCCAGTCTTGTGTTGTCCGCTCGGCCCCATCGCCCGAATCGCCATCGGCAAACTCCTTACCAAGGTATGCATTCACTCTGAAAAATGCCGTCTTCCAGCATACACGAGGCCTCGCGCGCCCCGTTTGGTTTATCGTGTAATAACTTATGTCCATCCTGCCCCGACGGCACATCCGCCGTCCGGCACGACATACCTGGAGGTCAATATATGGGTCCTCGCCAACGACAGGGACGCAGCCGTTCAAAGACGCATGCCCTGCCCATAATCCTGCTCTCGTTTTTGGGCTTTTTGCTGATTGCGGGCGTGGCATTTGGCATCGGCATGGTCGGCAACGTCAACCGCTGGCTGTCCGATCTGCCCGACTACACCGACGCCAACGCGTATCTGGTGAGCGAGCCCACCGAGATCGTCGACTGCAACGGCAACAAGATCGCGAGCTTCTACACGCAAAACCGCAAGTCCATCACCAAGGACAAGGTCTCCCCCTACGTGCTACAGGGCACCGTTGACGTCGAGGACGAGCGCTTCTACGAGCACGGCGGTATCGACCTGTGGGGTATCGCGCGTGCTGCGGTGGCAACCCTCGGCGGCGGGCACGAAGGCGCCTCGACTATCACCCAGCAGCTGGTGCGCAACACCATCCTGCAGGAGGAGCAGTTCGACTCGACCATCGAGCGTAAGGTGCGCGAGGCCTACATCGCCGTAAAGATGGAGGACATGTACTCCAAAGACGAGATCCTCATGATGTACCTCAACACCATCTATTACGGTCACGGCGCCTACGGTATTGAGGCCGCCGCCGAGACCTACCTGTCCAAGAGCGCCGCAGACCTCACCCTGAGCGAGGCCGCGCTGTTGATCGGCCTTCCCAACTCGCCCTCGCAGTACGACCCCACGGTCAACCCCGACCTGGCGCTGTCCCGTCGCAACAAGGTCCTCGACAACATGCTGCGCCTGGGCCACATTACGCAGGAGGAGCACGATGCCGCACAGGCCGAGCCCATCACCCTCAACGTGACCGAAATCTCGGGCAGCGGCGTTGACGTATACTCGCAGCCCTACTTTGTCGCCTATGTTAAGCAGCTGCTGGAGCAGGAGTTCTCGACCGACGTGCTCTTTAAGGGCGGCCTGACCGTCAAGACCACCATCGACCCCACGATGCAGCAGGTGGCAGAGAATGCCGTTCGCGAGCAGCTCGACACGCTCTCGCTCGACGGCCTGGACATGGGCATGGTCGTCGTCGACCCCAAGACCGGCTACATCAAGTGCATGGTGGGCGGCTACGATTACAACGCCGACGAGAACCACGTAAACCATGCCACGGCCAAGCGTCCCGTCGGCTCCACCTTTAAGGCCTTTACGCTGGCAACTGCCATCCAAAACGGCATGAACCCCAACGTCACCCTCAACTGCAACTCGCCGCTCAAGGCCAAGGGCACCACGACCGAGGTCCAAAACTACGCCAACCATAGCTATGGCAACATCACGCTTAAGCAGGCGACGGCATACTCCTCCAACACCGGCTACATCCAGGTGGCGGAAGCCGTCGGCAACAGCAAGATCATCTCGCTCGTCAAAAAGCTCGGCATCGATCCCGCCAAGGACAACATCGAGGACGTTCCCGTCATGACCCTCGGCACCGGCTCGATCTCGCCGCTCGAGATGGCCGCCGCCTACGCGACGTTTGCCAACGGCGGCTACTATCGCCAGCCGATCGCCATCACCGAGATTGACTCTCGTACCGGTTCGGTGCTGTACCAGCACACCGACAATCCCTCACAGGTGCTTACCGAGGGCGAGGCCGCCGCGGTCACCGATGTTCTGTCCGGCGTCATGAAGGGCGGCGGTACGGGTGCTGCCGGCGCCCTGAGCGTCAACCAGCCCTATGCCGGCAAGACGGGCACCACCGACAACACCACCAACCTGTGGTTCTGCGGCTATACCCCGCAGCTGGCGTGCGCCCTGTGGACCGGCTATTCCGCGGGCGAGATTCCCATCCAAAAATACGGCACAGACCTGCTGGGCGACAGCACCAACCTGCCTGTCTTTAAGCGGTTTATGAACACCGTTCTGACCGGTACCGAGCGCGAGGAGTTTGCGACCGGAACGGCTCCCACCTACAAGAACAACAGCGTCTGGAAGTTCTACGGCACCAACAACACCAAGAAGACGGAGAACGACGACAAGGACGAGAACGAGGACGAAGAGGAAACCACAACGACGACCACGACGACCACGACCACCGAGACCACGGGCGGCGACACCACCGGCGGCACCGGTACGACCGGTGGCTCGACGGGCGGCTCCACTGGTGGTTCGACCGGCGGCGATGGCGGCACGCCTACGCCTACGCCTACGCCTACGCCCACTCCCGACCCCTCGCCCACGCCTGACGATACGGTCGGCTAGAAATCATCCGGCCATAAGCAACAAGGCCCCCGAGCAGCCTATTGAACTGCTCGGGGGCCTTTTAGTTTGAAGCGACCTGGTGGGCGGTCTTTATACCGGCAAACAAAAAGGGGGTACCGACCAACGTCGATACCCCTTACAAGCCACGATGTCAGCGCGCACAGAGCCGAGCGCACGACCCGCACGCCTACTTGCGAGAATTGCTCAGCTTATTGATCAGCGCCTCGAGACGCTCGCCGTCCTCGGCCGTCTGGGCAATGACCAAAATCGTATCGTTGCCGGCAAGCGAGCCAAGCACATCGGGCAACTCTGCCGCATCAACGGCGGCGGCGATGCCGGAAGCCGTGCCAGGCTGAGCCTTGATCATAACCAGATTATCGGTACGCAGAACGCCCGTAACGAGCTCGGAAACCATACGCTGCAGGTGCAGGTCCTCTGCCAGAACATAGATGCCCTCAGGGAGCTTACGCAGCCCCATATCGGCAATATCGCGAGAGACAGTCGCCTGCGTGCAATCAAAGCCCATAGCACGGAGCTCATCGACCAGCACGCGCTGCGTACGGACGTCCTTATTGCGCACAATATCTCTAATGGCATCCTGGCGCCCATTGCGTTTTTTAGCCATACAAACCCTCTCTCCAAAAGATGGCGGAGACAATCAATCAGTGATTGAATAGTTTAACGCTATTTGAAGGCTTTTGTGTATAAGAACGCATTTCGAAACAATTCTATGCAAGTTTGTTTCGTAATGAGCCGTTTAGGCGGTTTTTGCGCCCGTCCGGTTAAGAAAAGCTGCCAGATGCGTACACATCACGCAGCGCGTGGGCTTGGCGCTGGCGATCGGCCCAAACAACAGACCGAGTCCCCGATGGTTGTCCTTGAGCGCGGCGACCATCTGACGGGTTCGAGGCGCCTCGAGCATATCACGCATGCGGGCGGAACGCTCAATTGACGACACCCCATGCGGGCTCAGGCACAAATTCTCGATGCAGGCGACCAGTCCGGCAAAGTAGAACTTTTGGCTTGCCAGCTTGAGCCGACCACCGCTATCTGCTTCCGAGAGTGAGTCCGCAAGCTCGTCGAGTGCTCGGATGTCATCGGATACCTTGGCATACATGGTGGGATCAAAGGCATCTGTAAGCTTAGGTGCCGCCGCGTGGAAACAAGCGTCGCCGCAGCCGGAGACGCACTGCGCCCGCGAGAGCGCGCACGCCATAAACCCAACTGTGCGAAACACCTTGTCGCACAAAAGGCATGCCTCAAACAGCGAGCGGCTGTACATCACGCCAGAGGTCTGAGCGACTAGGCCGCCTAAAATCAACTGAGACAGCCCGCTCACCATCGAAGACTTGTCTTCAATGACAATAGGGGCAACATTCAAGACGCGCGAATGGCGCTCTCGATGTGCATCATAGCGGTCGAGCGACACCGTGGGGAACACTATGTCTGCCGCAGTATCGCACGCGATATCGACCATCTTGGAAAGGGACTGCGGAGCAAGCCACTCATCGGCGTTCATAGCGATGATTTGAGAGCCACGCGATGCAGCAAAACCGGCACGAAGACAAGCACCGCGCTTCGCGTCCTCGACGTCAATCAAATCAATATGGATGTCCCTATCGGCAGCAACTTGAAGCGAATGGCGCACACCGGGCGCAGCATCGCGGCAGACAACGACAATCTGCAAATCGTAGAGGTCTTGGTTCTGGATACTCTCGAGCGCACGCATCGCATAGCTGGGCGAACCTTCTACCACAAGGATCACCGAAAGTCGCGGATGCGAGCCACGTCGAACCAAGTTATCCGTCCTCTCGACAGCAATGAATCAAATCGTGGTTCATGGTACACCCCGGCAATAAAAGCAATGAGACACCGGTTGTATTGCACGCCAAGAACAGATGTTGCACACGTGCAGCCCACAGATGACAGGCGTCGACGCACGACGCGTCGAGCCCTCCCCTAGTCGAGCACGACAAGCTCGGCGGGATCGTAATCCACGCCCATAAACGTAAGGCCGCAGGCAGGAGCCGTGGGGCCCGCAGCGGTACGGTCGCAAGCGTCGATGACCTCGCGCATCCACTCGGGTTCGCGGCGATGCATGCCAATCTCGACAAGCGTGCCCACGATCGTGCGGACCATCGAATGCAAAAATGCGTTGCCCTCAATGGTAAACGTCAGGATATCCTCGCCAAAGGCCACCTCATGGCCAAACTCGGCCCGCATCACGCAGCGGTGCGTAGGCTTGCCCACGGCAGAGGCGACCTTGCAAAAGCTCTTAAAGTCCTGCTCACCCAAAAGCGCGGGACAGGCCGCAGACATGGCCTCGACGTCCAAGGGATAGCGATGCCACCACACGGCACCCCGTGAGAGCACGGGACGCGCGTCGCGATCGGCAATACGGTACGTATATGTACGTGAACGCGCATCAAAGCGTGCAGAAAAGCCTTTACGGGCCTTGTAGACCTCGTTTATGGCGATATCTTTGGGCAGCAGGGCATCCATAGCCCGCAGCCACCTACGGCGCGTCAAGGCGAGCTCAGCGTCCGTTACGGGCACGCTGATGTACTGAGCCACGGCATGCACGCCGGCATCGGTACGCCCCGCGCACGTCAGATCGATCGGGCGGCGAAGCAGCGTCTCGATGGCTCGACGTAGCTCACCCGCAACCGTCGTCTGTCCCGGCTGCTCGGCAAATCCGCTATACGACGAGCCATCATAGGCCACGCGAAATACGAGCGTGGCGTCAAGCTCGGAAATCGAATTGAAATCAGACGGCGCAGTCATGGGCGCTCCCAACAAAAAAGCAACGGTATCGCGACAAAAAAAGAGGGGTACGCGAACGTACCCCTCGAATATAGCCTATGCAGACGGAATGTCTACTCAGCGGTCTCCTCAGCAGGAGCCTCCTCGACAGCCTCGACCTTCTTGGGAGCAGCGGCCTTCTTGGGGGCCGGAGCAGCCTTCTTGGCCTTAGGCGTGCAGGGCTCGGTGACGAGCTCCATGATAACGATGGGAGCGTTGTCGCCCTTGCGGTTACCGAGCTTCATGATGCGGGTGTAACCGCCGTTGCGGTCCTGCCACATGCCCTGAGCAGCCTTGTCGAAGATCTCGGCAACGAGCTGCTTATCGCCGAGCTTGGCGATAGCCAGACGACGAGAGTGCAGGTCGCCCTTCTTGGCCCAGGTGATGATCGGATCGACGACCGAACGCAGCGCCTTAGCGCGGGTCTCGGTGGTCTTGATGCGGTCGTTCTCGAAGAGGGCCTTAGCAAGGCTCTTCTTCATGGCCTTGGTGTGGCTCGCATCGGTGCCGAGCTTCAGGCCCTTCTTAACGTTGTGACGCATGGTCTAGTTTCTCCTCAAATATGCGAAGCATTAAGCCTTCAGGCTCAGGCCCATGGACTCAAGCTTGTCCTTCACTTCCTCGATCGACTTAACACCGAAGTTACGGATGTTGAGCAGATCGTTCTCCGAGAACTCAACGAGCTGACGGACCGAGTGAATGCTGGCGCGCTTAAGGCAGTTGTAAGAACGGACGGAAAGGTCCAGATCCTCGATCTGCTTGTCCAGCTCAGCGTTGTCGTTGGTGACCTCGGGAGCGAAGATCGAAGCCTCCTCCTCGACCTCGGGGGTCTCGGCAAGGTTCATAAAGGCAGCCATATGCTGGTTGATGATATTAGCAGCCTGGACCACGGCGTCGCGCGGGGCGATGGAGCCGTTGGTCTCGATCTCGAGGACAAGGCGGTCGTAGTCGGTGTGCTGACCGACACGGCAAGCCTCAACGAGCTTGGCGCAACGGGAAACCGGCGAGTACAGCGAGTCGACGTGGATCACACCGATGGGATCGTTGTCGCGCTTGTTGGCCTCGCCAGAAACATAGCCGCGGCCATAGCCGATGCGCATGCTCATGGTGAGATGGCCACCCTCGGTGAGCGTAGCAATGTGCTGCTCGGGGTTGACCAGCTCAAACTCGGACGGAATAAAGAAGTCCGCACCGGTGACCTCGCAGGGGCCGTCAACCGAGATGGTGGCGGTCGCCTCGTCGGTCGTGCCGAGAGCCCTGAAGACAAGACCCTTGACATTCAGGACGATGTCGGTGACATCCTCGACCATGTTAGGGATGGTCATGAACTCGTGCTGCGCACCATCGATCTGAATAGCCTCGACGGCGGCACCCTCGAGCGAGGACAGAAGAACGCGACGAAGGGAGTTACCCAGCGTATCGCCGTAACCACGCTCGAGCGGCTCGACGGAGACACGAGCAGACGTCTCGTTGATCTCTTCGACCTGAACCTGAGGCCTAATGAATTCTGACATGTATTACCTCCAGCCTCAGCAGCCCGGATGGACTACTTAGAGTAGAGCTCGACGATGAGCTGCTCGTTGATATCACCGCTGATCTGCTCACGCGTCGGCAGAGCGAGCACGTTACCAGACAGCTTCTCGATATCGACCTCGAGCCAGCCAGGGACCTCAAAGCGCTCGGAGGAAATCAGGGCCTCCTTGATGGGGAGGAGGTCACGGAACTTCTCGCCGACAGCGACGACGTCGCCGGCCTTGACGCGGTAGGACGGGATGTCCACGCGCTTGCCGTTCACGGTGAAGTGACCGTGACGGACGGACTGACGAGCCTCTTTGCGGGTGCGGGCGAAGCCAAGACGGAAGACGACGTTGTCGAGGCGAGACTCAAGGATGATCATGAGGTTCTCACCGGTGACGCCGTTCATCTTACGGGCCTTGTTGAAGTAGCCGTGGAACTGCTTCTCCAGAACGCCATAGATGAACTTGACCTTCTGCTTCTCGCGCAGCTGCATGCCGTACTCAGATTCCTTGCGACGGCGCTTGGGCTGACGGATAGATTCCTTCTTGCTGCTGTAACCGAGCTCAGCGGGATCGATCCCGAGCTGACGGCAGCGCTTAAGAACAGGAGTCCTGTCGATTGCCATATTGATACGATCCTTTCAGTTACACGCGGCGACGCTTCTTGGGGCGGCAGCCGTTGTGCGGAATGGGGGTCTTGTCCTGGATGCTCGAGACCTCGAGGCCAGCAGCCTGGAGGGAGCGGATGGCGGTCTCACGACCGGAGCCGGGGCCCTTGACGAAGACGGAAACCTTCTTCATACCGTGCTCCATGGCCTGCTTGGCAGCAGCCTCGGCAGCCATCTGGGCAGCGAACGGCGTGGACTTACGGGAGCCCTTGAAGCCCACCTGGCCAGCCGACTTCCAGGAAATGACGTTGCCCTGGGGATCGGTGATCGAAACGATCGTGTTGTTGAACGTAGAACGAATGTGAGCCTGGCCCACGGAAATGTTCTTACGGTCCGCGCGCTTCAGACGGGCAGCGCGAACGTTCTTCTTAGCAGTAGCCATCTATCTAGCGCTCCTTATTTCTTCTTCTTAGCACCGATCTGACGCTTCGGGCCCTTGCGGGTACGAGCGTTAGTGTGGGTGCGCTGGCCGCGGACCGGGAGGCCCTTGCGGTGACGAAGGCCGCGGTTGCAGCCGATGTCCATAAGGCGCTTGACGTTCTGGTTGCGCTCACGGCGGAGGTCGCCCTCAACCATGATCTGGTTCTTATCGATATAATCGCGGATGGCGTTAACCTCATCCTCGGTGAGGTCCTTAACGCGCGTATCCACGTTAACGTTGCACTCGACGCAAATCTTCGTCGCAGTGGTGCGGCCGATGCCGTAAATGTAGGTCAGACCGATCTCAACGCGCTTCTCACGCGGGAGGTCGACACCATTAATACGGGCCAACGTAGTCTCCTCTCTTAACCCTGACGCTGCTTATGACGGGGGTTCTCGCAAATGACGAGGACCTTGCCATGGCGCCTAATGATTTTGCACTTATCGCACATCTTCTTGACCGAAGGACGTACCTTCATCGTTCTTCCTTTCGGTAGCGCTCAAACTACTTCCCTACTATCTACTCGCCCAGCCGCAGGCGTTTAAAACTATGGCTGGTCTTCACACACAATCCGACCGTAGGTTGAGCTAAGCCTGCAGCCGGAAATGGAGTGCGTGTATGCGTGCCGCTATTTGTAGCGATAGGTGATGCGGCCGCGGGTCAGGTCGTACGGGGAAAGCTCCACGACAACCCTGTCACCGGGGAGAATACGGATGTAATTCATTCGGATCTTGCCAGAAATGTTGCACAGAACCGAATGACCGTTCTCGAGCTCGACCTTAAACATGGCGTTGGGCAACGGTTCCTTTACCGTACCCTCGAGCTCAATTGCGTCTTCCTTCTTCACAAGCAATCATCTTTCTCTAGAAAACGACAGCGATTGAGTATTCTACAACACGTATGCACGCATCGTAATAACTTCGTAATGGCTCCACAACTAAGTGGAACCTGTTACATTCGAAATGTAAAACAAAGCCGTTCCCTGATGCCCAAGATCGCCTTGAAATGAAAAGGCATAGACCTTGGGGTCATGCCTTCGAAATTGAAAGGCGAGGTTGGGCATCAGGGGGCGGCGACTTTTACATTTCGCCGCCTTGCAAGGAGCACCAAGCACCTTGCGCATCCGTGGTGAGAATCACCGGACCGTCATTGGTGATGGCGACGGTGTTCTCGTAGTGCGCGGCGGGCAGGTGGTCGTTGGTCGTGACGATCCAACCGTCGGAACCCGTGCTCACATGGTTGGAACCCATCGTAACCATCGGCTCGATGGCAATGACCATGCCGGCCTGGAGGCGAACGCCCCTCCCCTTCTTTCCGTAGTTAGGAACATTGGGGTCCTCGTGCATCACGCGGCCAATGCCATGGCCCACATAATCACGAAGCACGCCGTAACCGTGAGACTCGGCGAGGGACTGAACGGCATAACCGACGTCCCCGATATGGTTACCGGGAACAGCCTGCCCGATGGCAGCCTTAAGGCAATCACGCGTGACCTCGCACAAAGCCTTGGCTTCGGGCGTGGGGGTGCCGACGAAAAACGTCCAAGCGTTATCGCCGACCCAACCGTCGACAACGGCTCCCGTATCGATGGAGATGATATCGCCATCGCGCAGGATCATGTCGGGGTTGGGAATACCGTGGACCACGGCATCGTTGATCGATGCGCATATGGTCCCCGGGAATCCGCCGTAGCCCTTAAAGGCCGGGGTGCCACCATGCATGCGGATAATCTGCTCCGCGAGCTGATCGAGCTCAAAGGTGGAAACGCCGGGACGCACCATGGCTCCAACGTGGCGGAGCGCCATCTTAGATAGCGCTCCTGCCTTCTTCATCTGCTCGATTTGCGTTGCAGACTTAATCTTGATCATAGACCGAGAGCCTCTTTGACATCCCCGTACACGGTCTCACGAGCCTGGTCACCGTTGACCGACTTGAGCAGACCCTGGCCACGATAGTAGTCGACGAGCGGGCTCGTGGACTTCTCGTAGACGTCGAGACGGTTCTTGATGGTCTCGGGCTTGTCGTCGTCGCGCTGATACATCTCGCCACCGCACTTGGGGCAGGTAGCATCGGCAGCGGTGCCGGTGTAACCGCAGGCGCGGCAGGTGCGACGCGAAGACAGACGATCGATAATGACCTCGGGGGCCACATCGACCAGAAGAGCACAGTCGATCTCACGACCCATGGCGGAAAGCTCGGAATCGAGCGTCACAGCCTGGGCGGTGTTGCGCGGGAAGCCGTCGAGGATGAAGCCCTGTTGGGCGTCATCGGCGGCAAGGCGCTCCTTGACAAGGTCGATCACGAGCTGGTCGGGAACGAGCTCGCCAGCGTCCATGTACTTCTTAGCCTGAATACCAAGCTCGGTGCCACCCTTGACAGCAGCACGCAGCAGGTCGCCCGTGGAAATATGGGCGATGCCAAACTCGGCGACGAGCTCCTGTGCGACGGTGCCCTTACCGGCACCCGGAGCTCCGAGCAATACGAGGTTCATGAGCAATCCTCCTCTAGCCTATTTAAAGAATCCATCGTAATCATACATCTTGATCTGGCCTTCGAGCTTATCGACCGTGTCGAGCACGACGCCGACCATGATGAGGATGGACGTGCCGCCAAATGCCTGGATCAGATGGTTACCCGTGAAGGAGAAGATGATCGAAGGCACGATGGCGATGAGCGCCAAAAAGACAGCGCTGGGAAGCGTGATCTTGTTGAGCGCGTTCTTGATGTAGGCCGCGGTAGCCCTACCCGGACGGACGCCCGGAATAAAGCCGCCCTGCTTCTTAAGGTTATCGGCCGTGTCATCGGGGTTGAACACCATGGAGGTGTAGAAGTACGCGAAGAACACGATGAGGACAACGTTAAGCACCCAGTTGAGCCAACCGGTCGAAAGCGCGGAGGCAACTGCCTGAATCCAGCCGATGCCGGGGAAGAACACGGCAATCTGAGCCGGGAAGTACAGCAGCGCCGAAGCGAAGATGATCGGCACGACACCCGCGGTGTTGACCTTGATGGGCAGGTAGGTGGTCTGGCCACCCATCATGCGACGGCCCACGACGCGCTTAGCGTAGGAGACCGGGATGCGGCGCTGGCCGCGCTCAAGGAAAACAATCAGCGGGATAACCAGCAGGATGATGGCGCAGATGATCACCATGGTGATGATGCCACCGGCGTTGCCCTCGGTGCTGGAGAAGATAGCCTGCGGCAGACCGGCCATGATGTTCGCGAAGATGATCAGCGACATGCCATTGCCGATACCGCGCTGGGTGATGAGCTCACCAATCCACATGATCAGCATAGCGCCCGCGGTGAGCGTACCGACGATCATGAGGTCGAAGATGATCTCGGGAGCGCCGGCGCCATTAAAGCTGATGCCGAAGCTCTTAAAGAGGAAGAGGTAACCCACGGAGTTGAGGATTGCCAGAGCCAGGGTGAGGTAACGCGAATACTGCGTAATCTTGGTCTGACCGACCTCGCCCTCGCGGGCAAGCTCATGCAGGGAAGGCACAACGGCCTGGAGCATCTGGAGGATGATCGAGCTGGTGATGTAAGGCATGATGCCCAGCGAAAACACCGAAACATAGCTCAACGCGCCGCCAGAGAAAAGATTCAGGAGGGCCATAGCACCTGCGGCGACCGAATTGTTATCGGTCGAGAAAAGGCCCAGCATCCCCTGGAAGGGAATGCCGGGCACAGGAACGTGCGCACCAATGCGGTACACGACGAGCATAGCTATGGTAAAAAGAATCTTTTCGCGCAATTCTTTGATGCGGAAAGCATTCTTAAGACCATTTAGCACGGCAGCTCGACCTTTCCGCCGGCGGCCTCGATCTTGGCCTGCGCAGAAGCGCTGACCTTGTCGACCTTGACCGTGAACTTCTTGGTGAGCTCACCATTGCCGAGCACCTTGACGGGCTCGAACTCGCTCTTGGTGATGCGAGCGGCCTTAAGAGCGGCACCGTCGATCACAGCGCCGTCCTCGAACTTACGCTCGAGACGCTCAACGTTAACAGCGGTGTACTCGATACGACGGGGGTTACGGAAGCCCGGA
Source organism: uncultured Collinsella sp. (assembly GCA_900544065.1). GTDB lineage: Bacteria > Actinomycetota > Coriobacteriia > Coriobacteriales > Coriobacteriaceae > Collinsella. Next base: position 6,347 of record UQTR01000017.1, on the reverse strand, counting down.
AGCTTGGGCAGGCGCATAGCCAGCGGAGTCTGGCCACCCTCGAAGCCGGCACCCTTGGTGCCACCAGAGCGGGAACCCTGGCCCTTCTGACCGCGGCCAGAAGTGGTGCCGTGACCCGAAGAATTGCCACGGCCGACGCGCTTGCGGTTCTTGGTGGAACCGGGCGCGGGAGTAAGATCGTGAAGCTGCATTTGCTACTCCTCTACAATCTCGACAAGGTGCTTGACCTTGAAGATCATGCCGCGGACGGACTCGTTGTCAGCAATCTCGCGAACCTCGCGGATCCTGTGGAGACCGAGGGCACGGACAGTACGGACCTGGTCCTGCTTGCAACCGTTGGTGCTGCGGACCTGCTTGATCTTGATGGTGTCAGCCATGCTTAGTTCTCCTTACCGACGAACATCTCGGAGACCGTCAGGCCACGGCGAGCCGCGACGTCCTCAGGGCTGGAGAGCTCCTTGAGGCCCTCGACGGCAGCCTTGATGATGTTGAGGCCGTTGTCGGTACCGAGGGACTTGGACAGGACGTTCTTGATGCCAGCAAGCTCAAAGAGGGGACGCACAGCGCCGCCGGCGATAACGCCGGTACCCTCGACAGCGGGCTTGATGATGATGCGGCCGGCACCAAAGTGGCCGAGAACCTCGTGCGGGATGGTGCCCTGCTCGGTCACCGGCACGTGGAACATGTTCTTCTTGGCATCGAGAGATGCCTTGGAGATGGCCATGGGCACCTCAGCGGACTTGCCCATGCCAACGCCGACGTTGCCCTTGCCGTCGCCAACGACGACGAGAGCGACGAGGCTCATGCGACGACCACCCTTGACGGTCTTCGACACGCGGTTGATGTAAACGACGCGCTCCTCGAACTCGGAGGCCTCGCGCTGCTGCTTCTGATTACGAGCCATGTGCTACATACCTCCTAGAACTCGAGACCGGCGGCACGAGCACCGTCGGCGAGGGCCTTGACGCGGCCATGGTAGATACGGCCACCGCGATCGAAGGCGACCTTGGTGATGCCGGCCTCGATGGCGCGCTTGCCAACGAGCTGACCGACCTTCTCCGCAGCCTCCTTGTTCGAGGTGTGGGTGCCCTTGAACTCGGCCTCGAGGGTCGAGGCAGAGACGAGCGTCAGGCTGGAGCCCTTGCTGTCGTCGATGATCTGGGCATAGATGTTGGCGTTAGTACGGGTCACGCGAAGACGCGGACGCTCGGAGGTACCCGAGACCTTGCCGCGAACACGACGCTGACGACGCTTGAGGCCTTCCAGCTTCGCCTTATGCTTGTTCATACGTAAACTCCTAAAAAGGTTGATCTTGCCAGCACCTGACGGGGTGCTGGTCTTATGCGAGTGAGTCGGTTACGACTACTTGGCGGCCTTACCCAGCTTGCGGCGGATGTGCTCGCCAACGTAGTGGATACCCTTGCCCTTGTAAGGCTCGGGAGGACGATGGCCGCGGATCTCAGCGGCGATCTGACCGACCTGCTGCTTGTTGATACCCTTGACGTTCACGTGGGTGTTGTCGGGAACCTCGAAGGTGATGCCCTCGGGAGCCTCGACGATCACGGGGTGCGAGAAGCCCAGGGAGAACTCGAGGTTCTTGCCCTTCTGCTGCACGCGGTAACCGACGCCGGCGAGCTCGAGCTTCTTCTCGAAGCCCTCGGAAACGCCAACAACCATGTTGTGGATGAGGGCGCGGGTGAGGCCGTGGCGGGCACGGGTCTCACGCTCGTCGTCGGGACGGGAAACGGTGAGGACGTTGTCCTCGACGTTGATAGCGAGCTTCTCAAAGACATCGAGCTCGAGCTGGCCCTTGGGGCCCTTGACGACAACGTTGTTGCCGTTGACTGCCACTTCGACTCCGGCGGGAATCTGGACAGGCTTATTACCGATACGAGACACGGTGATCTCCTTTCCTTCTACCTACCGAGCGAATTACCAGACGTAAGCGATGATCTCGCCGCCGACGTTGTGCTTGCGAGCATCGCGGTCGGTCATGACGCCATGGCTGGTGGAAATAATGGCGGTACCAAGGCCACCGCGGACGCGGGGCATGTCGGCAACGCCGGTGTACTTACGCAGGCCCGGCTTGGAAATGCGGCGGATGCCGTTGATGACCTTAGCCTTCTTGGGACCATACTTAAGCGTGATGTGCAGAGTCTTCTGGGGAACGGTGTCCTCGACATCGTAGCCCTCGATGTAGCCCTCCTCGTGCAGAACACGAGCGATCTCGACGAGCTTCTTGCTGCTCGGCATGGAGACCGTGGCCTTGTTCACAGAGTTAGCGTTACGGATGCGCGTAAGCATATCTGCGATCGGGTCTGTAAGGTTCATACAGATTCTCCTTCGTTCTTGATGAACACGTGCTCTTGGTTCTTCGCCGCCCTTAACGGCAAAGCCTTTTTAGCGCGTTTTCCCTGTTCCAAACTGATGCTTGAAACGCTGGTAGTGACTTACCAGCTGGCCTTCTTAACGCCGGGAAGCTCGCCCTTGAGTGCAAGCTCGCGGAAGCAGACACGGCACAGGCCGAACTTGCGGTACACAGAGTGCGGACGGCCGCAGCGCTGGCAGCGCGTGTACTCACGAGTAGAGAACTTCTGCTTGCGATTGCACTTGACGATCATCGATGTCTTAGCCACTTATATCCTCCTCACATAGAGTATTGTTCGCCCCAAGCGCCGCCCCCTTGTGGGAACGGCGCTTATAGGGCAGGTGAACCTATTTCTTGAACGGGAAACCGAAGGCGTCCAGAAGGGCCTTGGCCTCCTCATCGGTGTTGGCGGTGGTCACGAAAGTGATGTCCATACCACGCTGGTGATCGACGGAGTCGAAGTCGATCTCGGGGAAGATGAGCTGCTCGGTGACGCCCATGGAGAAGTTACCACGGCCGTCGAAGCTCTTGGCGGAGATGCCGCGGAAGTCGCGGATACGGGGGATCGCGACGGAGGTCAGACGATCGAAGAACTCCCACATACGGTCGCCACGCAGGGTAACCTTGCAGCCGATCGGCATACCAGCGCGCAGGCGGAAGGTAGCGATGGACTTGCGGGCACGGGTGATCATCGGCTGCTGGCCGGTGATGGCGCGCAGGTCGCGCACGGCACCGTCGATGGCCTTGGAATCGGTAGCGGCCTCGCCGACACCCATGTTCACGACGATCTTCTCAAACTTGGGGATCATCATGACGTTCTCGTACTGGAACTTGTCCTGAAGCTGCTGCTTGACCTCGTTGTTGTACTTGGTCTTCAGACGCGGCACATACTTCTCTTCTGCCATTGTTCACTCCTTCTTGGGGTTTTAAGCACGGGGCGTGGCCACGATGGGTTGTCCTCGTGCCTCCTGGCTGCATCCGCGCCGCTCATGGCATTTTGCGGTTTGGACTCGACGCAGCAGGAGCCGACAAAACAATCGGTACTATACGCGCATCGGGAGCGTATTTCCAGAAAAACCTCGTCTGCCTGCACAACTCCACAACTCCCCCGCACAAATGGGTCCCAAAAAGCAGTTGCGGTGAAATAGGGACTGTTGGGCGGCCTAGCAGGCTTAAACAATCCGTATTTCACCGCAACTTAATTGGTGGGGATGCGATTAGCGCTTGCGGGGGACGAGTTTGGTGCGGCGCAGGTGGATCATCTCGGCGGCGATGGAGATGGCGATCTCCTCGGGGTCCTCGGCCTCGATGGCAACGCCGATCGGAAGGTGCAGCTCGTCGATCTGGTCCTGCGTAAAGCCTTCCTGCTCCAAGCGAGCCCGCACAAAGGCCGTCTTGCGGCGCGAACCCAGACAGCCCAGGTAGGCAGGCTTGGCACGCATGGCCTGAATCACCACGTCGATATCGGACTTGTGACCCGCCGTGGCGACGACCACCAAGTCGCGCGGACCGATGGGACACAGCTCGCTCAGGTTCTTGTAATCGACCAGGCGACGATCGTAGACACCGGGCACCCATTCGGGCGTCAACGTGCCGGGGCGGTCATCGCAGGCCACGACGGCAAAGCCCGCCGCCGTGAGCACGCGCGCCGTCGCGGCGCCCACGTGTCCGCAGCCAAAGATGTAGGTCAGGCCCTCGGGGCAGAGCGTCTCGATGTGCGCCGCGGGAATCTCAGAGGCAGCGTTGGTGTAGGTGACGTTACTCCCCTCCTCCACCAGTGAAAGCCCGGGGCAGCCCGCAATGGTATGGCGCGATGCCTCGCCATGGTACTCGGCCACATCGCCCTCGAGCGCGCTCGCGATAAACGGCTCAAAGTCGATGACGAAGTCGCCGATGCGCCGATAGACCAAGACGTCGGCAATTTCCTGGAACAACGGTGCCTGGGTCGCATCCAGATGCAGATAGCACAGGCAAATGGCTCCGCCGCAGATCATGCCGGTATCGGAGTTCTCGCCGCCCATGGTGTAGCGGACCAGACGCGACTGTCCCGCGCTCAGGAGTTCGCGCGCCTCATCCAGCGCAAAGAGCTCAATCTTGCCGCCGCCGATAGTGCCCGCCTGGCTGCCGTCGGCAAAGACGGCCATCCAGGCGCCCACGCCGCGCGGCGACGACCCCGCCGTGCCGGCCACGACCACGAGCTCGCACGTCTCGCCAGCACGCAGGGCGGCAAGCGCCGCATTCACAACATCGAGCTTTTCCATTGCCGCCTTCTATCCTCTAAAGATATCGGTGAGCATAGCGAGTGCCTCGAGCACGCCGCCGCCGACCGACGTCGCCTTGTCCGAAATGTAGTTGATATAGCTGGCATCGCCGCGCGGATCGACATCGGCGCATTTAAAGCCCTCAGTCACCCGCACGCCGTTCGCCAAAAGCCCGCGCAGACAGCCATCGATCTGCGTGCACATGGGCGTATCGTCCGCGTAGCCAATCACGTCTCCGGCGCTCACGATGTCGCCGATTGCGCGGTCGGACCGAAACACGCCGGCGGCGGGGCTGTGGATAACGCGCTCCTTGCCATAGCCGGCGATCACGCCCGGCACGCCCGTGTTGGGCTGGGGCGAGCCCTGGGTAATGACACGGCCCAAAAAATGCCCGCGCATGGTCTCGACCACGGCGTCGCAATCGACCGGCGCGGTAAAGCCCGGCCCCACGGCGATGACGGTAGGCGCCATGTCGCGCGTGGTGCCCAGGTTGCGCTTGGCCAGAATCGCGTCGACCACAGCCGCGGGTTTAAGCTCATCGAGCATCTTGGCCTGAGGGTCCACCACGACGGCAACATCCCCCGCTTGGGTAATCTCGAGCGCCTCTGCCGGCGTCTGCGCCAAGCGAGCGCGAATGCCCTCGACCTGGACCTCGCCCAGGCGAATGGCCTCGCAAAAACTGATTGTGCGGCGGATGCACGTGGGAACCGCAATATCGGCCATAACGACCGACACGCCGGCGCGCACCAAACGGGCAGCGACGCCCGTGGCGATATCGCCAGCGCCGCGAACATAAACGAGCATTCCCGGGGCACCTCCCTGTGCTACGGTTTGAGCAGAGCAAAAGCGGTTCGACCGCTACTCTGATGATTATTTATTATCACAGTATTATACGGCGGTGAACAGATGGAAACGGTTAGCGGCAATCTTGCCTCCGCGCTCAAGATCGAGCCGGGCATTACCGCAATTATCGGCAGTGGCGGCAAGTCGACATTGCTGAAGACGCTGGGCCTTGAGCTTATGCGCGCTGGCGGCCGCGTGCTCCTCTGTACCACCACGCACATGTTTCCCGTCGCCGGCGTGCCATGGGACGGGTCGAGCCGTCGCCTGGACGCCGCGCCTTGGAAGCCGGGGACCCTGCATGTTCCCGGCTGCACCTGCGAGGCATGCGCGGGCATGAACCGCGGAAGTATCTGCCAGGCGGGTGTTTTGGACCCGGAGACAGGCAAGCTCTCCGCCCCCGCCGAGCCGCTCAACGAGCTGGCGCAGCGCTTTGACTATGTGTTGGCCGAGGCAGATGGCAGCAAGCGACTCCCGCTCAAGGCGCATGCCGCCTGGGAGCCGGTAATTCCCGCCGCCACGGCAAACGTTATCTGGGTCGTCGGCGCCTCGGGGCTGGGCAAGCCTGTCGCCGAGGTTGTCCACCGCCCCGAGCTCTTCTGCGAGCGCTGCGGCTGCAAGCCCACCGACGCTGCCACCCCAGAGCACGTCGCCATGGTGCTCAATGCCGAGCTGCGGATGCTGAACCTCAATAATGCCCGCATCATGCTCAACCAAGTCGATAAGCTCAGCGACCCCACGATGGCCGACCGCTTTGAGGCCGCCCTCGGCCGCCCCCTCATCGCCACCAGCCTCAAGGGGTAGCTAATTTGGGACGGGGCTCTTTTAGCTACCCCATGTTGAAAGCTGTCTCTTATACACATCTCCGAGCCCACGAG
>UQTR01000016.1 GCA_900544065.1 uncultured Collinsella sp. | reverse complement strand
CGGAGATGTGTATAAGAGACAGCCCGAGGTGCTCGGCAGCATCCTTAAGATTGGCGTGCCCGTGGCCGTGCAGGACGGCTGCATTCAGGTAGCGTTTATGTTCATCACCGTTATCGCCAACCACCGCGGGCTGGTCGACGCCGCCGCCGTGGGCTTGGTCGAGAAGATGATCAGCTTTTTGTTCATCGTGCCGAGCTCCATGGGCGCCACCGTCAGCGCGCTCACGGCGCAAAACGCCGGTGCGGGCAAGGGCGACCGCGCGCGTCAAGTTCTCAAGGATGCCATGACCATCTCGGTGGTGTACGGATGCCTGATCACGGCGCTCATGTGGTTGGTGGCACCGGCGTTTCTCGGCTTTTTTGCCAAGGACGCCGCAGTGGTCGCAGCCGGCACCGGCTATATGCGCAGCTATATTTTCGATGCGATCTTTGCCGGCATTCACATTTGCTTTAGCGGCTTTTTCGCCGCGTACGGCAAGAGCTACATCGGCTTTGCGCACAACGTGCTGGCGGTGGCGCTCATTCGCGTGCCGGGCGCATGGCTGTTGTCGAACGCCTATTCCGACACGCTGTTTCCCATGGGCATCGCCTCGCCGTGCGGGTCGATTCTGTCGGCAGCCATTTGCGTGGTGGCGTTTACGGTGCTCAACCGACGTGGCACTTTTGACAAGCTGGTGGCGTAGCGGGGCGACGCAAGCCTAGCAACCCTGTCCCGCTTTCTGCCGAAAGGAGCGATCCCGTGACTGACACGTCCAGCGAACATACCGACGGCCTGCTCCGCATTGGCGAGGTGGCGCGCCTGTTTAACCTGAGTGTGGGCACGCTGCGCCATTACGAGCAGATGGGCTTGCTGGAGCCGGCGCATATCGACCGCGCAAGCGGCTATCGATACTATGGAGCGCGACAGCTCTCCACCCTCAACACCATTAGCAACCTGCGCGTTCTTGACTTGCCATTGGCGCAGATACGCGAGTTTGTCGCCACGCGCGACGTGAATCTGATGCAGCGGCAACTGGCCCAGCAGCAGGAGCTCATCGAGCGCAAGCGCCGCGAACTCGAACGCGTGTCGCGCAAGATCGATGACCGGCTTGTCTTGTTGCGAGACGCTTTGAATGCCGAGCTCGACACCATCCGCGAGACCGAGGCACCCGAGCTTCGATGCGCCGTACTGCGTGAACGCGTCAACCCTACCGACGCCTATGCGCTGGAGTGGCAGATCCGTCAGCTGCAAAAAGGGCAGCACGAGACCTTCGTCTTTCCCGGCAACTTGGGCGTGGGCATCGCGCCCGAGCGCCTTTCCGTCGGCGACTTCGATGGCTACGACGAGGTCTTTCTGCTGCTCGATGACACGGACGACTACCTGGGGGATCTCGAAGTTCGGCCCGCCGCACGCTGCCTGACCGTAAGCTTCCGCGGCACGCACGGGCAGGCGGCCCCGCGCTACGAGCGCCTGCTCGACTACATGCACGAGCGCGACCTGTCCCCTGCCGGTCCCTCACGCGAAATCGCCCTCATCGACGACATCATCAGCGACGATCCCGCGACCTATGTGACGCAGATCACGGTGCCGGTTTCCCCAGCAAAGTAAGAACCGCCCGGAAGGCATCATGCTTCCCGGGCGGTTCTTCAATTAGGCTATCAATGCGCTAAGCCTGGGGCACCTGACCAGTCGCCAGAATCTGCTCGAGCGCGTCCTCGTCCAGCACGGGTACACCCAGCTGCTCGGCCTTGGTGAGCTTGGAGCCTGCCTTGGGGCCGGCGACCAGGTAGCTCGTCTTCTTTGACACACTGCCCGAAACCTTGGCGCCGAGTACCTTGAGCGCCGCACCTGCCTCGTCGCGCGTGCGGTTGACGAGCGTGCCGGTGAGCACGAAGGTCAGACCCGCGAGTGGCTGTGCGTCGGCGAGCTCGCCTGCCACGCCAGCGTCGGCTGCGGCTTGCGCGTGCGCGGCGCTCAAATCGACCTCGAGCGACAGGCCCGCCTGGCGCAGGCACTCCAGCACGGCAAGGTTCTCGGGCACGGCCAGGAACTGCTTGACGCTCGCCGCAATCTTAGGACCGATGCCCTCGCACTCGGCGATGTCCTCTTCACTTGCCAAGACGAGCTTGTCAATCGACAGGAATCGCTCGGCGATGACCTCGCCCACGCTCTTGCCCACGTGGCGGATGCCCAGGGCAAACAGCACGCGACCGAGCGGCTGGCTCTTGGACTTGTTGAGCTCGGCGATGATTTTCTCGGCCGTCTTGAGGCCTACCGGAATGGGGTCACCCTTCTTGACGCCCTTTTTGCTGTTGGAGCTGGCATAGGTGCGCCCCGTGTCCAGGCCTGCGATGTCGTCGACCGTGAGCTGGTAGAAATCTGCGACATCGTGGATCAGGCCGGCGGCGATCATCTTGTCGACGATCTCGTCGCCCAGGCCGTCGACGTCCATGCAGCCGCGGCTCACCCAGTGGAGCAAGCGCTCCTTGAGCTGTGCGGGGCAGTCGATGGACACACAGCGGTAGGCAACCTCGCCATCCTCGTGGACCACGGGGCTGCCGCACACGGGGCAGACCTCGGGCATCTGCCAGTCAACCGAATCGGCCGGACGCTTATCGAGCACCGGGCCCACGACCTCGGGAATGACGTCGCCCGCCTTGTGCACGATGATGGTGTCGCCCTCGCGCACGTTCTTGCGGCGAATCTCGTCGATGTTGTGCAGCGTGGCGCGCGCGATGGTGGAGCCGGCGACCGTCACCGGGTCGAACTCGGCGACCGGCGTGAGCACACCGGTGCGGCCCACCTGGATGCGAATTTCGCGCAGGACGGTCTGCTTTTCCTCAGGCGGGAACTTAAAGGCGATGGCCCAGCGTGGCGCGCGGGCAGTAAAGCCCAGGTCGAGCTGCTGCTGGAAGCTGTCGACCTTTACGACTACGCCGTCGATGTCATAGTCCAGGTCACCGCGATGCTCGAGGGCCTGGGCGCAGAACTCGTGGACCTCGGCCGGCGTGGCACAGCGTGCCACGTTGGGGTTGACGCTAAAACCGGCACTGCGCAGCCAATCGAGGAACTCGCGCTGGCTGTGGACGTGCAGCGGATTGGTATCGGCGATGGCATAGATAAAGGTGGCCAGGTCGCGGCGCGCCGTAACCTTGGGATCCTTCTGACGCAGGCTGCCAGCAGCGGCGTTGCGCGGGTTGGCGAAGGGGTCGCGGCCCTCGGCATCGGCCTCTTCATTCAGACGTACAAAGCTGCCTTTGGGCATATAGACCTCGCCGCGCACCTCAATGGTACGCTCGCGGTCGGCGCCCATGTGGGCGAGCGCAGGCTCGGACAGGTGCATGGGCACGTCCTTGATGGTACGGACGTTGAGCGACACGTCCTCGCCCGTGGTGCCATCGCCACGTGTGGCCGCGCGCACAAAGGTGCCGTTTTGGTAGGTAAGCGCCACGCCCAGGCCGTCAATCTTAAGCTCGCAGGTATAGGTGACGCTACCGGCGCCGAGCGCATCCTCGGTGCGCTGGAGCCATGCGTCGAGCTCGTCCAAATCCATGGCATCGTCCATGGAATACATGCGCGCCATGTGCGTGACCGGCGTAAACTGATCGCTCACGTAGCCGCCAACGCGCTGGGTATAGCTGTCGGGCGTCACCAGGTCGGGGTAGGTCGCTTCGATTTCCTGCAGCTCAACGAGCATTTTGTCAAACGCGGCGTCCGTGATCTCGGGCGCATCGAGCATGTAGTAGCGATAGGCGTGGTAATCGAGCTCGTGGCGCAGCTCGGCCGCACGCACTGCCGCCTGGGCACGGGCATCGGCCGGTGCGGCGGCATCTGCGCTCGCGGGCGTCTCGGTATCGATGTCCACGCCGTCACCAAACAGGCTCGATTGCTCCATAGCGGCACTCCTTCGCTCGATTTCAAACGGATACTAGAGTACCACCGGTCGCAATGGGGCCGAATAACCCTTTCGAACCGCACCGAATCGGCAGCCGCCAGACCGAGGTGGATAGCGCGATCAAACCATGTCCTTGCCATTTCTAAATAATCCGTTTTCCTCCGTCCCCAACAGATCAATGAGAAAAGAGGGGCTGTCCCACGTTGATGGGACAACCCCTCTGGCTTCGATATGTGCAATACGGCCCGTTAGAAACCCTGACCGTAGCCTTGACCCTGGCCCTGCTGGCCCAGCAGCTCCTCCAGATACTGGCGCAACTGCTCGTCGGTAATACCGCCGTTGCCGGTGTCGGTCGCGCTGTCGTCCTGTTGCTGGTTCTGCAGCTCCTCATCAGAACCCAGCTCGACCGTGACCTTCTTCTCTTCCTTGCCGCGCATGAGCGTGATCTCGACCTTCTCGCCCACCTCGTGGCTGCGCAGTGCGATGATCAGGCCGTCGGCGCTCGTAATCTCGTCGTCGCCCAGCTTGGTAATGACATCGCCCTCTTGGATGCCAGCCTTGGCTGCGGGACCGTCCTCGACGACGCTCGCCACATACGCGCCGCTGTCGGTGCTCAGCTTGTTGGTGCGGGCGTTAAGCGCATTGACGCTCGAAAGCGTGGCGCCCAGGTACGGGTGCACCGGCGTCTTACCGTCGATGATCTGGTCGGCAATGTCCTTGGCGTAGTTAACGGGAATAGCAAAGCCCACGCCCGAGCTGGAGCCCGAATAGCTCTCGATGAGCGAGTTGATACCCACGAGCTCGCCGTTGTCGTTGACAAGCGCGCCGCCGGAGTTGCCCGGGTTGATGGCGGCATCGGTCTGGATCATGTTGGCGTAGATAGTGTTGCCGCTGGTAGAGCTCATGGCCGTTGAGCGATACAGCGCCGACACAATGCCCGTGGAGACAGACTGCTCGTTGCCAAACGGCGAACCGATCGCCATGACCCACTCGCCCACGTTGAGCTTGGAGGAGTCGCCGATCTCAATCGGGGTGAGCTTGGAGGCATCGGCGTCCTTGAGCTTGATAACGGCGAGGTCGCTCGAGGCATCGTTGCCCACGAACTCGGCCTCGTAGGTGGTGCCGTCGTCCATGGTCACCACGTACTGGTCATAGCCATCGACCACGTGGTTGTTGGTGAGGATATGGCCCTCGGTATCGAGCACAACGCCCGAACCGACGCTGCCCGAGTTGTCCGACTCGTCGGCAGACTGCGAAAGTGAGCCATTCTGGCTACCGCTCGAAGTGGCGGTGATGGAAACCACGGAGGGCAGGGCCTTGGCAGAAACGGCCTCGGCCAGCGTGGTGTCCTCGGAGTCGATGGTGATCTTTTGCGTCGATGAACCCGAAGCGCCCGCCGTCACGGCATTCTTGCCACCACCAATATTGAGCGTGCCGCTCATAATGAGCGCAATGACCAGCAGGGCGCCGCAGGCGCAGCCGGCAAGTGCCGTAATAAAGATCGGCAGCTTTTTGGTCTTGGTCTTGACCACCGTGTGCTTGTTCACGACCTGCTGACCGCACTGCGGCTGGCCGGTCTGTGTGTCATAGGCCTGCACGTAGGGAATGTTGTTGCCGTCGGCAGGCGTCGACTCCACCTGCACGCGCGGCTGCTGCTGAGTCTCGCCGGCATTGCCAACATCCTGGGGACGCTGGGAATCGTTCTCGCTCATAGCTGCGATCCTTTCGTCAAATAACCAAAGGCCCGCCAAACACGTGGCGGGCCATCATTGTTCACGTTGAGTTGTACCCCAATATGCGGGCGTACGTGTACGAGAACGCAATCTTTTAGGAAGGCTTAAGTTCTGCTGCAAACTCGAAGGGAACCCGCACCTGCGGCAAAACCACCACAAAGGTGCCTGTCCCCTTTGTGGTGGAAATCTAGTCCTTAAACAGATAGCCCACGCCGCGGACGGTGGTGATGTGCGCCGCGATCTGCGGGCCCACCTTGGAGCGGATGCGTCGAATATGCACGTCGACAGTGCGCGTGCCGCCGCAGTACTCAAAGCCCCACACGCGGTGCAGCAGCACCTCGCGGCTGTAGGCGCGGTTGGGATGCGTCGCCAAAAAGCTCAGCAGCGAGTACTCCATCAGCGTCAGATCGATGGGCTCATCGTCGAGCGTCACCTGGTAGGTGGCCAGGTTGATCTCGAGGTTATCGATGTTGAGCACGTCATCGGCGGTGACGGTCTCCTCCTCGCCCATCAGGCGCTGCGCACGAGCCTTGAGCTCGTTGGGCGTCGCCGTGGGGCATACAAAGTCAGCATGCGCGTGATTCGGCAGGCGCAGGGTGCCGAGCGCCTCGTCGTCGACGATCACCAGCATCGGAACGCCGCCTCGATCGTCGAGCCACTTGGCAATTTGATCGATACGGTCACTGCGGATGCCGTCGGAATCGAGAATCAGCAGGTCAAAGTCATGCGCCGCAGTCGGCGAATCGGGGGTGGCAAGGCTCACCTCGACACCCAGGGTGGTCGTCAGGCTGCGGGCAAACTCGTGGAAGCGCGTCGTGCGCGCCATGAACAGGGCACTCTTTTCGGACATATCGGCCTCCAAAGAAATGAGCTCAATCGTACTGGGACAAGCCAGCGCGATTAGGAGTTCGCCAGGTAGTGCTTGATCTCCCACTCGGTGATCGTGGACTCGAACTTATGCCACTCGTCGCGCTTCTTTTTGAGGAAGAAGCTGTGGATGTGCTCGCCGAGGGCATCCTTCATAAACTGCGAGTCCTCAAATACGTCGAGTGCCTCTTTGAGCGAGCGCGGCAGCGGCGTGTAGCCGGCCTCGACCATCTGACGGTCGGTAAGCTTGAGCGTCTCGGCCGTGGCCTCGGGCGGGAGCTCCAGCTTGCGCTCGATGCCGTCGAGACCAGCCGCCAGCGTGACGGCGTTGACCAGGTACGGGTTGGCCATGGGGTCGGGGCTGCGAAGCTCAATGCGCGTGGACAGCTGCTTGCCGGGCTTGTAGACCGGGATGCGGACCATACTCGCGCGGTTGCGCAGGCCCCACGTGGCGTACTGCGGCACGGAGTCGCCACCCGTGGTAATGCGCTTGTACGAGTTGACCGTGGGGTTAGTGATAGCGCTGATCTCGCGCGCGTGTGCCAGAATGCCGGCCATGTAGTGCTTGGCGATATCGGAGAGGTGATACTTCTCGTCGTCCTCGCCCCAAAAGACGTTGTTGCCGTCGTGGTCGAACAGCGACTGATGCAAAAACATGGCGCTGCCATCCTCGCCCGCCAACGGCTTGGGCATAAAGGAGGCGTGGCAACCGCTCTCGTAGGCCTGCTGCTTAATGATGAGTTTGGCCGTGGTGATGGCGTCGGACATGCTCAGGGCCTCGGCGTGACGCAGGCTCATGCCGTGCTGCGAGCGGCCGGCGGCGTGGAAGGTGTACTCCACGGGCACGGACATCTTCTCGAGCGTGAGGACCGTGTTGCGACGCAGGTCGCGGGCGGCATCGCTCACCGAAAGATCGAAGTAGCCCACGTTGTCGAGCGGCTCGGGGGTGTGTTCGTCGGGGAAGTAGTAATACTCCAGCTCGGCGCCCACGTTGAGCAGATAGCCAGCCTTCTCGGCCTTGCGGAACATGCGGCGCAGGGCATCGCGCGGGTCGCCAGCAAACGGCTTGCGATCGGGAGTGCATACGTCGCAGAACACGCGGGCGACGCCGTTGTGGCTCGGACGCCACGGCAGAATCTGGAAGGTCGAAGCATCGGGGAATGCGAGCATGTCGGCTTCCTCGGGCGTAGCAAAGCCCTCGATGGCGGAGCCGTCAAAGCCAATACCCTCCTCAAAAGCGACCTCGAGGTCCTCGGGGCTGATGGCAAAGTTCTTGAGGCGACCGAGAATGTCGACAAACCACAGACGCACAAAGCGGATGTCACGCTGCTCTACGGAGCGGAGTACGTAATCGATGTTCTGCTGGTTCATGTCGCTCCCCTTTCTTTCGGGCGGGTTTCGACTGTTCTATATCGCAGATACTATCGCAGAAAAATGTTTCCGCAGGGTTAAAGCGTGTCCGGCGCTCAAAAAACGTGCGCGAGCAGGCGAGTGCTGGTCGGTGGCCTAGCGCGAAGTGGAGGCTCGGGACTCGATGTGGCCGGGGATCTCGATGTGCTTGGGCGCGAGCCTTGCGGCCTCGCCCACGGTGGTGGTAACAACGTCGATGCGCTCGGAGAGGCGCTCGACCACGCGCTCGGCAATGGTGAGGGTGTCCTGCGCGGCCGTGGTCACGCCGCCAAAGAGCACATGGTTCCAGGGGTAGTCGTCAAACGTCGCGATCTTGAGCCCCGCCGGCAGCGAGGGACCAAGCTGCGCCAGCGCCTCGGTCAGACGCAGGAAGACCAGACCGTTGACGGCAATGAGGCCGAGCTTTTTGCCTGCATAGCCGCGGATGGTCTCGTCCAAGCGGCCGACGCCCGAGGCGCCACCATCGGCCAGGGTGACGACCTCGCCCGCAAGGCCGCGTCGCGAAAGCTCGTCGGCAAAGGCCTCGGCACGCTCGCGACGCACGGGGCTGTCGTCGCTTGCCTCGGTGAGCAGGCACAGGCGTTCGCTGCCCGCAGCGGCCAAGGCGTCTACCAAGCCGGCGACCAGCTCACGGTTGTTAGATGTCACCAGATCGACACCGCCGTCGGCAACATCGCGGTCGAGCAGCACAACGGGCAGGCGCCCCGCTGCCGCGACGATCGCCTCGTCATTGCCTCCGCAGGTGTTGACGACCAAGCCGTCCACGCCCGCATCGATAAGTCTGGTAAGCGATTCGGCCTCCTTGGCGGGGTCGTTGCCGCTAATGGCCGTCATAAGCGAGCAGCCGCGCGCGGCGGCACTAGCGGAAAGGCCCTCGAGCATGGCGCTCGAGAACGGGTTGGCGATGTCGGCGAGGATGACGCCGATGAGGTTGGTGCGCGAGCTGCGCAGGTTGCGTGCGGCGGCGCGGGGACGATAGCCCGTACGCTCGATGACCTCGGCGATGCGGGCGCGGGTCTCCTCGGTCATCTGACCGGGACGGTTGTTGAGGTAGCGCGAAACGGTGGCCGGGCTCACGCCCGCCTCGGCGGCAATGTCTTTGATTCTCATCTGCGCCATGGCGCACCCCGTTTCCCACGTGTCGGCAATCTTAGCCATTTTAGGCATTTTTTTAAAAATTTCGCTTGCAAAACGCTGTAGGTGAGTATACTACAACTCGAAACGAAACCGATTTCGTAAACCGATTTCGGTAAGCGTTGGCACGGAGGTGCAAAGATGCACCCTACCGTCTTGGCACCTCCGTGCCAACGCCATATCAAAGGTGTACGCACAGACAAAAGGAGCTACGCGACCATGGGTAAAACGGTTCTTACCTTCGGCGAGATCATGATGAGGCTCTCGCCCAAAGATCACCTGCGTATTGAGCAGGCCACCGAGTTCGACGTCCGCTACGGCGGCGCCGAGGCCAACACCGCGCTTTCCCTGGCCTATCAGGGCGACAAGGCCGCTTACGTTTCCGTCGTTCCGGCCAACCGCCTGGGCGAGTGCGCCCTGCGCTCGCTGAAGGTCTACGACGTCGACACCACGCGCGTCGTGCGTCAGGGCGACCGTCTTGGCTCCTATGTGTTTGAGGTCGGTGCCTCGCAGCGCGGCAACGGCTGCGTCTACGACCGCAAGTACTCCGCCATCAACATGGCCAAGCGCGACGTCTTTGACTGGGACGAGATCCTCAAGGGCATCGACGTCTTCTACTTCTCTGGCGTGACGCCCGCCGTCTCCGACGAGATGGCTGCCGCCTGCAAGGACGCTCTCACCGCTTGCCGCGCCAAGGGCATCACCACCGTGTGCGACGTTAACTACCGCGGCAAGATGTGGTCGCCCGAGAAGTCGCAGGCAACCATGAAGGAGCTCCTGCCGCTCGTCGACATCTGCATCGCCAACGACGAGGACGCACCTGCCGGCCTCGGTATGACCTGCGTCTCCGGCTCCCTTGCCCACGGCATCGAGGAGCGCGACACCTACGTCGAGATGGCCCGTCAGATCTGCGCCGAGTACGGCTGCAAGAAGGTCGCCTCGGTCGTCCGCAACATCTCCTGCGTCGAGCGCTCCATCTGGATGGGCATGCTCTATGACGCCGAGAGCGGCGAGCACTGGTTCTCCCCTGCTCACGACGTGCACGTGCTCGAGGGCGTTGCCGCCGGCGACGCTTTCAACGCCGGCCTCGTCCATGCCCTCATCAACGACTTCGACCCGCAGGACGCCGTCAACTACGCCATCGCGGCCTCGATTCTCAAGCTCACCATCAAGGGCGATTCCAACCTGGTGACCGCCGACGAGATCGCCGGCGTGGCAAACGCTGCCGACGGTGGCACCCGCGTCGCCCGTTAATTCGTTCCCCATTCCGCGGGCTGCAGTTTCCCATACCCATACCCCTGCAGCCCGCTCCCCGATTCCTCCGGTCAGGCAAAACCACCAGTCCCATTCCGGTTTTGCCTGGCATTCCCTACACGACTGGTCGCGCAGCCGGTTTTGGAATTGCTTGTGACCCCAAGCAGTGCCTCCGATAACCAATCCAAAACCGGCTCATGACCAGCCCTTTTAGCAATTACGCGCACTCGCGCGCCGCACATCGAAAGGAACATCATGTTCGATCAGTTCTACACCACGCTTGAGTCCCTGGGCATCGTGCCGGTCGTCGTGCTCGACAAGGTCGAGGACGCCGCTCCGCTCGCTCACGCCCTGATGGCCGCCGGCATGAAGTCCGCCGAGGTCACCTTCCGCACCGCTTGCGCTGCCGAGTGCATCGCCGCCATGGCCGAGGCCGAGCCCGAGATGTGCGTGGGCGCCGGCACCGTCCTGACCGTCGAGCAGGTTGAGCAGGCCCGTGCCGCCGGTGCCAAGTTCATCGTCTCCCCGGGCTACAACGAGGACGTCGTCAAGCACTGCATCGACATCGACCTGCCTGTGCTGCCCGGCACCGTGACCCCCTCCGAGGTCACCGCTGCCGTCAACCTGGGCCTCAAGGTCACCAAGTTCTTCCCGGCAGCCCAGTACGGCGGCCTCAACACCATCAAGGCCCTCGCCGCGCCGTTTGTCGGTCACCGCTTTATGCCCACCGGCGGCGTGAGCACCGCAAACGTCGAGGAGTACCTCAGCTCCTCCGCCATCATCGCCTGCGGTGGCACCTGGATGGTCAAGCCGGCCCTATTCGCCGACGGCGACTTCTCCAAGGTCGAGCAGATCGCCCGCGAGGCCATGGACGTCGTCAAGAAGGTCCGCGCCTAGGCCTAGCTCTCTATCGTTGGGGGCGCCCAGACCGCGCCCCCATTTTTGAAGCGGCTCGGAAGCGTGCCGTTTCCGTCACGGACAAGAACCGAAACCGTCTTGTATGCTGATAGAACGTGACGGAAGCGACACGCCCCCGAGCCGCTTCGCTCACTCGATCGATCTTTTGGGCGCTTGCCCGCCCTCCAAGCGAACTGCCTCAACATAATCCAGAACACCAAAAGCTGCGGTGCCATCTGGAGGAATCGACCCCTGCTTCCGGTCAGTTCCTCCAAACGGCACCGCAGCTTTTTGCTTGCGAGCGAGCCTTGCCCCCAACGCAGTTGCGGTGAAATAGGGACTGCCTGCGCCTCCTGGGCCGCAAAACAATCCCTATTTCACCGCAACTTATAAGGGGATAGATTAGATGGACGAGCTTTTGGGGAGCTCGAAATAGTCGGGATACAAAGCGATGACCGGACCCTGTTCCTCGGGCATAAGATGCAAGTGCGTCTCTGCCAGGTAGCTCGCCGTATCGGTGTCGCCGTCCATGATGGCATTGAGAATCCGACGGTGCTGGCGGCGGATCGGCTCCCAGTCCAAGTCCTGTGACACGGCACGCAGCCAGTTATACCGTTCAAAATGTGTGTTGACGCTCTTCATCCAATCCCACAGCATGTGGCGGCCGGCAATCTCAAAGCACGTCTCGTGAAATAGATTGTCCAGATCAAAGAAGCGACGCGTCTCACTGTGGTCGAGCGACTCGGACTCGGCGAGAATCTGCTCGAGCCGGCGCTTTTGCTCGGGCGTGGCAGCCGAGCAGCACTTGATCAGCACGCTTCTCTCGAGCTTCTCACGCAGAAAACAGGCGTTCTCGGCGCGTTCCATGCTAATTTTTGAGACATAGGTACCGCTTTTAGGGCGCGTTTCCACCAGCTCCTGCTCGCGCAGGCGCACAAAGGACTCGCGGATGGGCGTGCGACCGATCCCCGTCTCCTTTTCCAGACCAATCGCCGAAAGGCGCGTGCCGGGCTTGAGCTCGGCATAGATGATCTTGGAGCGCAATGCGTTGTATGCCTGGTCTTGCAGACTCTGATAATGCTGGTGCTGTTCCATAAAGCCCTCGGATAAGTCCTCGGTTAGTCAAATACCAACACGTAATACTATCGCAACGCCGCCCCCCATAAGTTGCGGTGAAATACGGACTATTGGAGCCAGCTAAGCCGCTAAACAGTCCGTATTTCACCGCAACTTATAGGGGACGAAGTTTTACAGGTTGTCGATGATTGCCTGGGCGATTTCGTCGTACTGAGCCGGCTCGAGCGTGACGCGACCGGGGTTCATGGCAAACACGTCGCCAAACTCAAACGGGTCATCCTTGTACTTGGGGACGATATGCACATGCAGGTGATGCATGGTGTCGCCATAAGCACCAAAGTTGATCTTGTCGGGGTTGAACGCCTTGTGCAGCGCGGCGGCGACGTGGCGGACATCGGCCATAAAGGCGGCGGCGTCCTCCTCGGACATGCAGGAGATGTCGTCGACGTGCTGCTTGGAGGCCACGATCACGCGACCCTTGTGGCTCTGCTCCTTAAACAAGATGAGCTTGCTGGCGGGCAGGTCGAGCATGGGGATGCCAAAGGCATCGACGAGCGTGTTGTCGGTCCCGCACATGCAGTACGAGCAATCGGTGTGCTGTTCCATGGTGATCCTTTCGATCCGGGTGAAAGCGTTCGCCGCAATGCGACCGACGGGCGCAACCAAGCTGCCCGGCAGTCCACGACGAACACACGATGAGCTCTCCAACCGTTGCGAAATCGGTTTCGAGTATGTCCTTGCCATGATACCGCCAAGGAGTTGTTGCAATTAGGTGAACGTTCACCTTTTTATTTTTTTTTCTCTTTGCAAAAGGAATCCCGTGCGTATACTAAGGCTCAAACGAAACCGATTTCGTTAAGCGTGAGCAATAGGATGCTAAGACGCACCCTACCATCTTGGCATCCTATTGCCCACGTCCTGTCATTCACTTTTCTCCCGTCTCGTTGGCCCTTCAGTCCCATTCCGGCACAGCGAGACGTTTCCTAGACGACTGACCGTGGGGCCGGCTTTTCTGCTTTTACAGCAGTGCCTCCGATAACCCTCTTTTGCCGGCCCAGGTCAGCCTTTTCTTCACAACCGAAAGGACGGGTAGCAGCATGCGACCGCTCATCATTATGAATGGCGAGAAGATCGATTGGTGCCATACCGTCATCAGGATGTTGATGTATTTAGCAGGCGTCGCGACGCTCGCCCTCGGCATGAGCATCCAGACTGCGTCGGGCCTAGGCGTGGCAGCGCTTACCTGTTTTGCCACGACGCTGTCCATGCTCACCGGCAAGACGCTCGGCTTTTGGATTACCGCGACCTATGTCGCCTACATTGCCGCACAGGCAGCCATCTTGCGCCGCGAGTTTCAGCCGCGCATTTTGCTCGAGCTCTTTTTCTCAACGCTGATCGGCGGCTTTACCGATTTCTTTATGAACGTTAACCCTCTGCACCCCACCGCGCTGCCGGCACAGGTCGTAACCATGCTGCTCTCGCTTGCCATCACCGCGTTTGGCGTAAGCCTCGTCGTCAATATGGACATCGTTCCCAACGCACCCGACGGCTTGGTACAGGTCATTGCCGAAAAGCTCAAATGCCGCTTTGGCGATGTGAAGGTCGTATTCGATTGCTCGCACGTCGCCGCCTCGTTCGCGCTGTCGCTGGTCTTTATGCACAACCTGGGCGGCTTTGGCGTCACGACCGCCATCTCGGCACTGTTCCTGGGCCATGTCATCAACGTCGCCAACAAGCTGTTCGCCCAGCGCTTTATTCGCGCGGCATTCGGAAAATAGCGCCACCGCAAGAACCCGCGAGCAACGCTATATGTTGCTATATCTCACTATACTTTGCTATATCTTGCTATACGTTGCTATATCTTGCTATAAATCGACCATTGCCAGCCAACATACGACAGGCCCCAAGCCAACAAAGGCTTGGGCCTGTGTAGCAATATGGCTCTTTTGAGCTACGCGCGTTCGTATTTCGTGGCGCGTCCCGTCCCCTGCTTTACAACCGCGTTTCGTTTGAGCAGAGATTCAAGTGCTGTCAGCGTCCGGGTGCGACTCAACCCTGTCTGCTTCTCAATCTCGCTTCGCGACATTACGCGACCGCCCGACAAGGCTTTGAGAACCTGAACCTCTTCCTCGGACCCTTCAAAGGCATCGGTAACGGGCAACGTGACGGTCACCATGCCGCCGCGAACATCAAAAATCGGCTGGCTCAGAGAATCTCGATACGCACGTCTAATTCGCGCGATTCCCGTGCCGAATTTCTCGATGTAATCCAGCTTTAGAAAGACTTCGGCAACAATTGGATTTCGGAGCACGGATATTTGCCCATACAGGTATTGCTCCGTCGTCAAGCCGGCGGGCAGCGATCCCGGCGAAGTCACAACGACACGGTCATTGTATAGGGCAACCTGAACATTCGCTTGCACATCCCACGTCCGATGTACCAGAGCATTTGCAACCGCCTCGCGAAATGCCTCGAGGGGAATACGATCGGCCTGCACGCGTTCGAAGCCCTCAATGCGCTCATAACGATAGTAGCGTACGAAGATGGCCACTGCCCTGTCCACCTGCTCGATCGCCGATACACCCACTGTTGTCTCGCGATCCAAAATCACATCTTCGCTCTCACCAAATCGAACGCAGTCAATACCCGGGAACTCGTTCTCGTCTGCCAAAATCGCTGCAGCATTGGTATAGCCGTCCCTGCCGAGCAAACGAAGTGTACGCATGATATCCGGCGTTAGCTCGGAAATGCCGAGGTGTTCAACACACTTATGCTCGAGCGTATGAAAGCTCAGGTCTTGCCGAGCCGAAGCGAGCGCATCGAACGTCAGGTTACTGCCCTCAAGCGTCAGCCTGCCATACTCAAACCGGTCGACCTCCACCGTCGCCGAATCGTTACGCCTATATGCCTTTCCTTTGCTTCGATAGGGTTTGTCCTGGCCTTCATAAACCGTAAGGATTACGGTCCCGTGCTTCTCATCGGGCTCGAGTGAGTACCGGGGGGTGGGATCTAAGCTGTCATTTATCATATTTTCGATGCGCAGACATTCAGCGACTGGATCCGCAAGACCGACAGCGACGCCCTCGTCATCAACGCCAAACTCAATCTTGCCCGTCCCGTAGTTTGCATAGGCGCTCACCGTTTTAAGAAACGTCGGCGTAACGCTTTCCTTGTATTCGACGGTAGGGCTTTCTCTAACAACCATACGTACCGCACCTCTCTATTCATACTCATCTGAATCGTATTATAAGACGAAAACCGTTTGCGTACGGTTTTTAACCAGACGCAAACGGTTTTCGTCTTATTTGCGTACGGAAATGAGACGCAAATTTCGATTTCGTCTGATTATTCGCCAGACGCAACATACTTTCGTCCGGCAATACGTCCACAATCCAGACGAAAAGAGCCCCGAGCTCGTAATGAACTCGGGGCTCTTTGTGCCACGCATCTATGAGAGGAGGAATTCGATGCGTACGGGCGCTACTCCATGTAGCCACCCTGGGATGGCGGCAACCTCGTCGTCCCCCGCCTGATGGGCGTGCTCAAGGCATCCGTTCCCCTCTTTATCGACGTTACGGGCAAAAAGCTCGTCGAGGAGACCATCCGCACACACCGCGGCGTGGCCGACGCCATCGAGGCGCGCAACCCCACCGCCGCGCACGATGCGATGTATCTGCACCTGGTCTACAACCGCAACATGATCGCGGAAGGCGCACAGGCGAAAAGTGAGTAGGGGGCATCGCAACAACTAATTTCAACCGTTCACCTTTTAAAAGTGAACGTTCACCTTTTTTTAGGAGAATAGGGGCGTTAATTCCTTCACTTCTCCTATACTGAGCTTGTATTAGAAGCAAGACTTATATAGATGAACGTTTCTTTTGAAAGGATCGCTATGTCTGATCTTATGGACAGCTTCCGCCTGGATGGCAAGGTCGCGCTCGTAACCGGCGCCACCTATGGCATTGGCATGGCCATTGCCGAGGCGCTTGGCGAGGCCGGCGCCAAGATCGCCTTTAACGCACGTCATGCCGACAAGGTCGCCGAGGCCGAGAAGCACTACCGCGAGCTGGGCTTTGAGGCTCACGGCTACGTGGCCGATGTCACTGACGAGGCCGTCGTCGCCGAGCTCGTCGCCAAGATCGAGGCCGATTTTGGCACCACGCCCGATATCCTGGTCAACAACGCTGGTGTTATCCAGCGCACCCCCATGCTCGACATGAGCGCCGAGGACTTCCGTCGCGTCGTCGACATCGACCTTAACGCCCCGTTCATCGTCTCCAAGGCCTGCCTGCCCGGCATGATCGCCAAGGGTCACGGCAAGATTATCAACATCTGCTCGATGATGAGCGAGCTCGGCCGCGAGACCATCGCTGGCTACGCCGCTGCCAAGGGCGGTCTGAAGATGCTCACCAAGAACATCTGCTCCGAGTTTGGCGAGGCCAACATCCAGTGCAACGGCATTGGGCCTGGCTATATCGCCACGCCGCAGACCGCGCCGCTGCGCGAGACGCAGCCCGATGGCAGCCGTCACCCGTTTGACCAGTTCATCATCGCCAAGACCCCGGCCGCCCGTTGGGGCACGCCCGAGGACCTGAAGGGCCCTGCCGTATTCCTGGCCTCCGACGCCTCGAACTTCGTCAACGGCCACATCCTCTACGTCGACGGCGGCATCCTGGCATACATCGGCAAGCAGCCCCAGTAGGCGCTGCGCGGGCTTGAGACGGGCATCTTGCCTTTCAATCGTCGGTCGCGTACCCAAGTACGCTTCCCTCCTCTTTCAAGGCAACCTGCTCCGTCTCAAGCCCGCTCGCTCACCGCGCTCCCACATTTAGGTTCATTTAGTAGTTGCGGTGAAATAGGGATTGATTTTGACTTCTACCAGGCAAGACGGTCCGTATTTCACCGCAAGTTAGAAATAGGAAAGGTATTTCGCAATGAAGATCGCTCTCATCAACGAGAACTCCCAGAACTCCAAGAACCCCATGATCGAGGCTGCCCTCAAGAAGGTTGTCGAGCCCATGGGCCACACCGTCTTTAACTACGGTATGTATGCCGACGCCGACTCCAAGCCGCTCACCTACGTTCAGAACGGCATCCTTGCCGCCGTGCTGCTCAACTCCGGCGCTGCCGACTATGTCGTGACCGGCTGCGGCACCGGCGAGGGCGCCATGCTCGCCTGCAACTCCTTCCCCGGCGTGCTCTGCGGCCATGTCGCCGACCCGCTTGATGCCTACACCTTCGCCCAGGTCAACGACGGTAACGCCGTCGCCATGCCCTTCGCCCTCAAGAACGGCTGGGGCCAGGAGCTCAACCTCGAGTACACCTTCGAGAAGCTCTTCGGCTTTGGTTCGGGCAACGGCTATCCTGCCGAGCGTGTTGAGCCCGAGCAGCGCAACAAGAAGATCCTCGACGGCGTCCGCGCTGTGACCATGCGTCCGCTCGTCGACGTCCTGGGCGAGATCGACCAGGACCTGGTCAAGGGTGCTCTGGCTGGCGAGCACTTCCAGGAGTACTTCTTCGCCAACGCCACCGACGAGGCCATCATCGCCAAGGTCAAGGAGCTCCTGGGTCTCTAATCGCGACCCATCGCAGCTAAACGCAAGCGGCGGCCGCCCCAACACGGGACGGCCGCCGCTTTTTGCTATCAACTGGTGCAATGGGGTCAGGTTTGTATGCACCAGCTTGGTGCAAAGTAACCTGACCCCCTTGCACCAAGGGGTTGACTAGAGGGCGCAGGCCACTTTGTAGCCGTCGCCGATGGCGTCGCGGATGTTGCCGCACTTGTTGGCGTCGCCCAGCACGTGGGTGGCAACGCCGACAGCAGCCAGGTCGTCGGCCAGCTTGGTGTTGGGGCGGTAGCCCATCGCCAGCACCAGCGTATCGGCACCCGTGATGGTGTGGATCTCGCCGTCCTTCTCGTAGCTGATAGTGTCCTCGGTGATTTCGGTCACCTTGGCCTCGGTCAGCACGTGGACGCCCTTAGAGAGCATGCGCGTGATAAGTACCGCGCGGCCGGCGCCGCCCTCGTTGGCGGCAAGCGTCTTGGTCATCTCGATGACGGTGACGTCGCGGTTGGCCGGCGACAGGTCGTTGACCAGCGGGGCCAGGTAGTCGGCCGTCTCGCAGCCGACGGTGCCGCCGCCCACGATGACGATCTTCTTGCCCGGGAAGGCGTTGCCGCCCAACAGGTCATCAGCCGTCATGACCTGCTTAAAGCCCTGCATAAAGGCCGGAGCGATAGGCTCGGCGCCATAGGCCAGGACAACCTCGTAGCCGGCGTAGTCACGCTGAATGTCCTCGGCCGAAAGCTCGGTACCAAAGATGCACTTCACGCCGGCCTCGGCCAGACGACGATACTGGTACTTGATCACACGGGTGAGCTCCTGCTTTGCCGGCGGAACGGCTGCAATGCGCATCTCACCGCCTGGCTCATCCTGCTTGTCCACGAGCACCACGTGGTGGCCACGCTTGGCGGCAATGAACGCCGCCTCCATGCCAGCGGGACCGGCGCCCACAACGAGCACGTTCTTGGCCTCGGCGGCAGGCTCGTAGCCGGCCTCGTCGCGCTCGACATCGGGGTTAACGGTGCAGGAGATGCGCTTGCCGAACATGATGCCGTTCAGGCAGCGCAGGCAGCCGATGCAGGGGCGAATCTCGTCGGCGTTGCCGGCAGCCGCCTTGTTGCAGAACTCGGCATCGCACAGGTTGGCGCGGCCCATCATGCAGATGTCGGCGGCGCCGTCCTCAATCAGCTCCTCGGCAATCCATGCCTCATTGATGCGGCCGACCGTGGCAACGGGAATGTTCACATGCTTCTTGATCTCGCGCGAGCAGGCAGCGTGCGAGGCCTGCTGGGTGCCGGCGGCGGGAATCGCGGAACCGCGCTTGATGGTAGTGCCGCCCGACACGTGGATCATATCGACGCCGGCCTTCTCCAGGCGACGCGAGACATAGATCATGTCGTTGAGAGTCAGGCCGCCATCGGTGTACTCGTCGCCCGAGATACGGACGTCGATGATGAAATCCTTGCCGCAACGCTCGCGAATCTCGGCGATGACCTCGAGCAAGAAGCGCATACGGGCATCGAGCGAGCCGCCGTACTCGTCGGTACGCTTGTTGTAGAGCGGGGTCAAGAAGCCACCGAGCATGCCGTGGGCGTGTGCCGCATGGACCTCGACGCCATCGACGCCGGCCTTCTGCATACGCACAGCAGCGTCGCCAAACTGGTGCGTGAGCTCGTGAATCTCGTCAACTGTAATGGGGCGCGGTGCCTCGCGGGCGTAGGACGGGCCCACAAAGGACGGGGCGATCAGGCGCGGCGTGCCCGGGATGTTAAAGGCCATATAGGCGGGGTGGAAGAGCTGCGGCATGATCTTGCAGCCGTACTCGTGCACGGCGGCGGCGAGCTTTTCCCAACCGGGAATGAACGTGTCGTCATAGCAGCACATATCGCCCGGCAGGTAGGTGTAGGTGGGCTCGACCGTCACGACCTCGGTGATGATGAGGCCCACGCCGCCCTTGGCACGAGCGCGGTAGTGATCGACCAGGTCGTCGGTCACATAGCCGTGGTCGGCCAGGTTGGTGGACACCGGCGGCATAAAGACACGGTTCTTGACCTCGGTCGTACCGACCTTGATGGGGCTAAAGAGCATCGGATAGGCGGAGGACTCCATACAGGTTTCCTTTCGTTTGAGCCGCGTGGCGGCACTTGCTGATTCCCCTATCGTATCAGTATCCGCCCGGCGCACAGCCGCACGCACTCCCCCACCTTTTGCTCGACCCATAAAAAAGTTGCGGTGGAATAGTTCCTGAATGGGGCTCTTGGGGGCACCAAACAGGAACTATTTCACCGCAACCGATAAGGGTGGGGTGGGTTAGAGGCCCAGGTAGGATGTCATGCCTTCGACGGCGAGCTTGGCGCCGGCCACGGCATGGACGACCGTCAGCGGGCCGTTGACCACGTCGCCGGCGGCAAAGACGCCGGGCACGGTGGTCATGCCGTGCTCATCGACCGAAAGCAGGCCGCGATGGTCGGTCTCCAGACCGCCCGTCGTAAGCACGAGCTTGTCCTTGGGCACCTGCGAGGCCGCAATGACGATGGTATCGGCCGCGGCATGGTCGAGCTCTTCCTCGTAGCCCACCACGTTGTTGTCCTCGTCAAAGATGGCCGTCTCGAACACCGGGCCGTTATCGTCGATGGCGCAGATGGCCTTGCCGCACACGATCTCGGCACCGTCGAGCTCGGTCAGCTCGACCTCGTCGTCAATTGCCGAGATGTGGCGCGAGCGGGCATACACGGTAACCTTGCGAGCGCCCGAGCGCAGCGCGGTACGGGCAACATCCATAGCGACGTTACCGGCGCCGATAACCGCCACGTTCTGCCCGATCGCCACACTTGTGGGGTCGACCAGATAGTCGATACCAAACAGCACGTTACCGCGCGACTCGCCGGGAATGCCCAGCTTGCGGGCGCGCCAAGTGCCGGTGCCCACAAAGACCGCGTCGTAGCCGTCGCGCAGCAGATCGTCGATATGCAGTGCGCCGCCGATGGTGGTCGAGGGACGCACGCGCACGCCGAGTGAGCACATCACGTGGCGGTACTTTTGCACCAGCGAGCGCGGCAGACGGAACTCGGGGATGCCGTACTCCAGCACGCCGCCGATCTCGGGGCGCTGCTCAAACACGGTGACCGCGCAGCCCAGCTGGGCCATCTTAATCGCCACGGTAATGCCGGCAGGGCCCGAGCCGACCACGGCGACCTGCTTGCCGCACGACGGTGCAGGCTTCCACTCCTTGCGGTCGAGGTACGCCGTGGAGATATAGTTCTCGATGCTCGAGAAATGCACCGGCGTGCCTTTGCGACCCTGGATGCATGAACCCTCACACTGGCCGGAATGGTTGCACACCATGGAGCAGACCGCGCTCATGGGGTTGTTCTGGAACAGCAGCTCGCCCGCTTCCTCCAGACGACGCTGCTTAAACAGATCGATGACCTGCGGAATAGGCGTCTGCACCGGGCAGCCCTTGATCTGGCAGAACGCCCTTTTACAACCCAGACAACGATTTGCTTCCTCGACAATGTGGATAGCCACGCGATTCCCCTCTGATTCGCATCAACACAATAGCGGGCAGTTCTAGATGCTGCCCAGTACCGGCAAGCCGGCCGCCCGTAGCGACCGTCTGCCACGCTACATCTCTCGATGTGCACCTTCGCAACGGGAAGACATGCGCTCAAGTGTCGTCAGGCAACCGGCAACCGTCGCCGGCACGCTGTTCTCGACCACACACGGGATGCCCGGACAGGCAGCGGCGGCCCAGGCAACGACGGGCTCAAAGTCATAACGGCCCGTCTCCCCCACACCGTGGCACACCAGACGCGAGCCCGTGCCATCGCACCAGCCGGCCTCGTCCTCGTTATCCACGACCTCAAAATCCTTAGCGTGCAGTACACGAATCTTGCTGCCGCACAGGTAAAGCATGTCCGACGTGATCTCCTGCGCTTCGCAGACAACGCTCGGATGCAGCAGCGACACCGGGTCGTAAATCACACCGAGCGCCGAGCTCGGCACACGCTCGAGCACCTCGCGGCAACGCTGGGGCGTGTTGACCGTCTCATTCCAGCCAGGCTCGATCAAAATCTGACCGCCCATTGCCTCGGCACGACCACAGACATACTTGAGACCCTCCACAAATGCGTCGAGTGCCTCGTCGGTCATGCGATCGTCCGCCACAGCGTTCTGCACGTTGGGACGACCGGTCTCGGTACCCACCGGGCAGCCGCCGAGCATCTTGGCAAAGTTCAGGCATGCCTCGTACTCGGCATAGTTATCCATGAGCTGTTGGCGATCGGGCGTCGCCAGGTTTTTATAGCAGCCGAACACGGCGACCGAAATGCCTGCCTCGTCGAGTACCTCGCACAGGTGGTCGGCAAGCTCGCGCGTCAGGCCCAAGCGGTTGATGCCCATCGACTTATAGAGCACTTTGCTCGGCAGCTGGATGCACGAAAAGCCGAGCTCTCCCGCCATGCGAATGCGTTCCTCGACGGTCCCCTGCGGAAGGTCGTGCAAACGTACACCCGGAGTAACAGCCCCCACGTTATTCACATCCCTTATGAGCGTTGATGCCCGGGGTGTATCCGCCAAACGGGTCCTCGATGGAGCACACGCCCGAGGGGGCGAGCGGATCGCGCTTACCGGCCAGCTTGTCGTGATGCATGGTCTCGATATAGGCAAGCACCAGCGGCGCCACACCCTTTGCATCATTTTTGACCACGGGCTCGCTCATGTAGTAATCAAACGTGCCCTCGCGGTGCGCGGTGTTGCCCAGGCCCGCAACCAAGCAGATGTTGTCGAGCGCCAGCTGCCCGTCATACTCGGACAGGCAGGTCTCGCAGATGCCGTCGAAGGCGCGACGGCCGTACTGGTAGTAACGCTCGCCCAGCACGCCCAGACGCACACCCTTCATGATGGCATTGGCAAAGATGGCGCTGCCCGACTCCTCCAGGTAGTTGGGGGCGATATTGGGCAGGTTGATGACCTGGTGCCACATGCCGGTCTTCTCGTCCTGATACGGCAGCATGGCGTCGATCAAATCGTGGAACATCTTGCGGATCTCGTCCTTCTCGGCTGACATCGAAGGCGGCATAAGCTCCCAGGTGTCGATGAGCGCCATGGCAAACCAGCCCTCGGCGCGCAGCCAGAAGTTAGCCGAAAGACCGGTGACCGGGTCGCACCAGAACTGTTTGCGGCTCGCGTCGTAAGCGTGATAGTACAGACCGTTGAGGGGGTTGCGCATCAGGTCATGCACGACCTGGAACATATGGAAGCTGTCCGAGCAGGCACGACGGTTGTGGAAGCTCAGCTCGTACTGCATGTAGAACGGCTGTGCCATGTACATGCCATCGAGCCAAATCTGGTTGGGATAGACGGCCTTGTGCCAAAACACGCCCTCTTTGGTGCGCGGCTGGGTCTCGAGCTGGCGGTAGATGGTGTCCATGGCGGCACGGTACTTGGGCTTGCCCACCAGGTCATACAGCTTGTAGAGGGTCTTGCCCGCATTGACGTTATCGAGGTTGTACTCCTGCGGGTTGTAATGCTTGATGGTACCGTCGTCCTGGACAAAGAAATCGATGTAGTCATCGGCGAACGTCAAGTAGCGCTGCTCACCCGTGATCTCGTACAGCTCGATGAGCGCCTTGATCATGCAGCCGTCGATATAGTTCCAGGTGTTCTCCTTGCCGGCGCGAATCTTTTCGATGTTCCAAGCCGGCGCCTGCGGCGTAGAGGTTTCGATCAACTGCTCGATATAACGGTCCAGGATTTGATTGCAACCCATTGCTGTCCCCTCTGACATAAACGATAGGTGAACGTTACCCCTAGTGTAACGCGAACGGGGAATATAGGGTGAACGTTAACCCTATATTCCCCGCAAACGGCAGACTTTTAGCGGCAAACGGCGGTGAGACCCGCGGCGATGCGATGCGCCAGGCGCTCATAGCCAGCCGGGCTGTAGTGCAGACCGTCCGGCATATAGAGCTCGCGGTGCTCCGGCAAAAACGGGCTGATACCGCTTTGCGCATACAGGTCAATCACCGGAACGGAGTAGCGGTCACAGACCTCGAGCATCGCTCGCACGTAGACGACCTGCGTCAGGCCCAAATGGTTCGCCTCATCGCTTGCCGGGATATCCTTCTCGTGCTTACCGCTCGTCTTGCACGGCGTCATAAACACGAGCTTTGCCCGAGGCGAGCGTGCCGTGATGGTTCGGATCAGGTAATCGAGCGCACCGTAGAACTCATGCACATCGGTACTGCCCAACTCGCCAAGCGGCACGTTGCGGCTAAAGTCGTTGACGCCGCCAAAGACAATGTAGACATCGGCCGCATCGTCGATACCGTCCAGGCGCTCGACAAACGAATCGGTACGGTCGGCCTTGATGGCGATACGCGAACCCTTGATGCCAAAGTTCTCGACCGTCGCGCCACCCAGCAGCGCGCCCAGATGCGTGGTCCAGGAGATGTCGTTGCCTCCACCGCCGCATCCGTTATCGCCCCACGTAGTCGAATCGCCAAAGCAGCAGATGGTCGATTCGCTCAAGGTCTTCGTCGGTTTCATGTTCATGCTCCTTCCCGCCCGCAAGGCGGTCTTTGGTCTTGTCAGTCATTACCGTTTGCTCGCAACTACGCCCATGGCCTACGAGCAGACCCCGGCAGCACGCTCGTCGAGCCATTCGATGTCCTCGGCAAGATGTGCGACGCCCAGATGGTGTCCACCCGGACAGACCTCGTGCAACAGGTCGTCGGCATGTCCCACAAGCTCATAGGCGCCCCGAACGATGTCGAGCTGCTCGTCCACGTTCGCAAGTCCACGAGCACCGTTGAGATGGTCGCCCTCGCAGCTCTGCACCAGCAGCGGGCGCGGCGCGATAAGCGAGGCGATGTCACCCATATCGAGCAGACGCCACAACCCCGGCACATAGTTGCAACTGCAGTTGCCGTTGAGGTGCAGCAGTGAATCGTCGACGCCGTACAGATAGCCCGAGACAAACGCCTTGCGCACGCGCGGGTCGAGCGCCGCCAGATACAGCGTCATGTATCCGCCGCCCGAAAAGCCAAAGCAGCCCAGGTCGTCCATGGCAATGTCGCCACGCGCCTCAAGGTAGTCGATCAGACGCATGTTGTCCCAGGCGTTGAGGCCTGCAACCGTAAGGCCCAGCGGCTCGGCCATGCGCGCCTGGTTTAGGCAGGTCCCGCGCAGATAGCTATTCTCGTCGTCGCCCTGGCCCTTCCAATCGCGACGGTATCCCCAGCCGCGGGCGTCGGGGCAGACGGTCACATAGCCCATACGCGCCAAGCGCAGACCGTAGTCGTAGTTGAACTTCCGCACGGCGTCGTCGACCGCCGGCACACCCGTCACGCCCGCAACACTTGCAGCGCCGGCGCCCTGGTGACCATGCGGGCAGATATAGCAGCGCTTGCGGCCGTGCGCATCGAGCTTGGGCGCCTGCGGCTCCAGCAGATAGAACGGCATCCAAACGTCGCGCTCCACCTGCAGCATCGCATGGGTGCGCACGATACCGCCGGCAATCTGCACCCGATCGAGCTCGCGCACCTCAATCGGTACGCGATCCATAAGTGATAGGCCCAACAGATCACATAGGCGATTCCTGGTCGCGACCTGCCATGTCTCAAAGTCGCCGAGCGTCGCACCCTTAAACGCGGCAGAGCGGCCCTCTCGCTTAAGACGGTCGCGAAGCGCCGGCTCGTCTTCGTAATAGGTGTCGATATGCACTGTACGACCGTTATCGGAAAGACTGGCGGTCTCCACGGCGCCGCCCGAGCCGCCCTCGGGGCCCCAGCCGTCCGCACCGGCAAGCACTTGCTCGCGGGCATACCGGGCAGTGGCTGCAGCATCGAGCTCGCGGGCCCATGGTACCCAGCCGGCAGCATCGCCCGCCGGGCCATGCAGGATTGCGCCAGCGTAGCATGCCCTCTCGTGCGCTGCCGGCTTATTCCAATCCCACCAGCCTTCGCGCTTGATGTGTTGTCCCAGCCAGCAATCGATCAACACGGTCTGCGCCCACTCGCGCCAAGGACGTCCCAGGTAAACCGAATCAGGCGCCACGTCCTGCGCGGCCGTAAACGAGCAGCCATGGAACACAAAGCCGTACGGCTCACCCTCGGGCGTCGATGCCGCCGTCACGTAGCCGTTCACGTCCATATTTCGGTTGAGCGAGCGGATCTCGCACCCCTCAAAATAGGCACACGCGCCGCCAAAGATAAAGTCGACATCGCCCTCAATCCGGCAGCGTCGAAAATACTGACGGCCCACCCGACGCGGCGCAAACTGCTTGGGCCCAATGAATCCGCCCGGTTTGACTTCGCGCGGGGGCAACGGGCCCAAAAACAGCGTGTCTTGGCGCCCCGTAATGCAACAGGCGTCGACCACCAAACGGTCGCCGTCGGCGTACAGGGCAATCGCCTGCCCCACCTCGCGACCGTCGCCGGCATCGTTGACGATTGTGAGGTTCTCGAGCCGCACGTCGTCGGCATCGACCAAGACGGTATAGGTCCTAAAGGTGCCGAGCGTGCCGTCGACGCCCGAGCCGTCCTCCGAAGGCATCTTGGCACATAGACTGCCAACGATACGCACGCTGTCGGCCGTCTCTCCCTCAATCGTCACATGCGAGCGATGAATCTCGACCCGCTCGCGATACTCGCCCGGATCGACGCGAATCATCACCGGTTGCTCGGCAACCGGATAGAGCTGATCGGCTGCCGCCAAGGCATCGGAAATCGTTGGATACGCTCCTGCCGCAGCCCTCGAAACGCGCAGCGTATAGATACTTTCGCTCATCGTCCATCACGCTCCCATGCAACGAACTGTTCAGGCCAGCCCTGAACTTGTGGCTGAATATGCTCGGCGCAGCCCTTAAATGCCGTTAGGGCCGTGGCGAGCGATGCCCCATGCTTTCCATGCGGAAAGACATGTAGGCTAAAGCCAATCCCGTGGTCGGCAAGAGCCTGCGCAAGAAGGAGGCTATTTTGAACTGGTACCGATGCATCCTCGGCGGTATGCCACAAGAACGTACGGGGAAAGCCCTCGCCCACCATATTCTCGATCGACAACTTTTGAGCCAAAGCGCCATCGGCACCCGTTAGGTGTTCAAATGAACCACGATGAGCATAGGCCCCCGAGCTCACGACCGGATAACCCAGGCAAAGTGCATCAGGCCGAATCGACTCAGGCGATGCTGCGATCGACTCTGCGAGCCAGGGCTGGTTCCAAAGCGCCCCAAGCAGGCCAACCAAATGCCCGCCGGCCGAAAAACCCATGACCGTAATCCGGTCGGGGTCGACACAGAACTCCGCCGCATGGCCTCGGACGGTATCGACCGCTCGCGCAAGCTCCTGCAACGCCAGCGGATAGACAGCCGGAGCAACCGAATAGTTCAGCACAAATGCCTGGTAGCCCATCGCCAACAAACGGAGTGCCACCGGCTCGCCCTCTCGCGGCGAAACGTGATCATAGCCGCCTCCAGGCACGATCACAACTGCAGGCAGCGGTTTTAAAGCATAAGCATCTTCGGTCGGGGCAAAAACATAAGACGTAATCGTGGCAGACGAGCCATCGACCCCGACAGGAATCGTTTTATTGAGCATGAATTCCCTTTCGCCATAATGCGTTGCGCAGCGCACACGGCCGCATCGCATAAGGGCTGCATTGCCGGTCTATCCGACAATGCAGCCCTGGTCATCAATCCGGGTTAGGAACGGACGATCTTGTCAACGTTTTGGAGTTGCAGTTCCTCGCCGTCCTGACCCTCGATCACCACATTTTGCAGGTCGAGGACTTTCACGTTCTGCGCGATGATGCCCTGGCGCACCATCGGCTCCACGCCACAGGCCATGGCTGGCACAAAGGGCTCGGCATCGGCGGCAAAGGTCACATGGACATCCTGGAACGTCAGGCGCGTCACCTTGCTCTCGGGCAGTCCCGTGATATAGGCCGCGGCCGCGTGGCAGTTGGTGGCCTCGATGTCGCGGAACGTCGTGGCGCCAAAGCCGGGCGTACGGTCGTCGACGGGCACCGCGTCGCGGCTCTGGACATAGTCGGTCTTGCCGTCCTTATCGCAGAAGTAGAACGAATTGACCACGAAAGGCGTGAGCACCTCGTCCATGCGAATGTGCTCAAAGGTGATGCCCTCGTTAACGGCGTCCTTGCCGCGCCCGCGGCGGGTCTTGACGCGCAGGCCGCGGTCGGTGCGCTCAAAGAGGCACTTGCTCACGGTAAGGTCCTTGATGCCGCCGGCAGCCTCTGAACCCAGCACCACGGCGCCGTGACCATCGTGCATGTAGCAGTGAGAGATCAGCACGTCGTGCGTGGCGGGACGAAGCTCGGGCTCAATGCCCAGCTTGCCGCTCTTGATGGCGATGCAGTCGTCACCCACTGAGAACTGACAACCAAGGATGCGAACAAAACCGCAGCTCTCGGGATCGAAGCCGTCGGTGTTGTGGGAGTTCTTGGGACCCTCGATGGATAGGCAAAGCGCATCAACGTGCTCACACAGAACGGGATGGATGTTCCATGCCGGGCTGTTGCGGACGGTAAAGC
Source organism: uncultured Collinsella sp. (assembly GCA_900544065.1). Lineage (GTDB taxonomy): Bacteria > Actinomycetota > Coriobacteriia > Coriobacteriales > Coriobacteriaceae > Collinsella. The sequence continues at coordinate 4,781 of UQTR01000016.1, read as the reverse complement.
CGGCAAGGCTCACGTTTTGGCACTCGGACAGGAAGATCATGCGCGGGCGGGCGATCTCGCGGCCCTCCTCGGGGCGGAAGATATTCTTAAAGTCCTTGTTCCACCAGTTATCCTCGGCAAAATCGGTCTGGCCGTCGATGGCGCCGCGGCCATAGATGCACACGTCGTGCACGCTCAGACCCGTAAAGGTCGAACAGTAGGTCGAAAAGCTCTCGCCCTCCCAGCGGCCCAGGGACAGCATATCGGCGCCGGCATACCCGGTGCCCTTGTCACCCGTGACCGTGCCCGGAATGTAGGCAAGCGCCGCGCGGTCGTGACGGGCCAGCAGCACCGCGCCCTCGGCGAGCTCGATGTTGATATTGCTCTTAAGGAAGAGGGACTTGATGCGGTAGTTGCCAGCGGGAATCAGCACGCGGCCACCCTTGGGGCAAGCCATGATGGCAGCCTGGATGTTGGTGGTGTCATCATGCTCGGCATCGCCCTTGGCGCCACAGTCGCGAACGTTGATGGTAAAGGGCTCAGCCGGCGTGGTGACACCTACGCTCAGCTCACGCTCGCCACAGACAAAACGGACCAGGTTGCGCTTGCCGGGGGTCAGGCCGTCGACATAGGTCTCGACCGTATTCGTGGTACCGGCGGGCTCATCGTTGACAAAGATCTCCCACGTATCGGCACAGGTAAAGTAGCCACCGTCGTCGAGCTCGATAACGGCCGCGCGGGCATTGCGCCAGATAACGTTCGTCTCCATGGGTCTCTCCCTCAAATGTAATCAGAAGTTCATACTACTCGTTTTTAAAAAAGGGCCGCACCCGCCGGTTGATCTCCGGTGGCACGGCCCTGTGATTTGGACGATGCGCCTGCCCTACTCGGCGGGGATTACGCTGCCGTCCTGGAAGCCAACGTTGTTGTGAGCGAAGCAGTCCTCGTACTTGAAGCCGGAGAGTTCCTCGCAAAGAGCCTTGACCTCGGGCTGGACGTCGGCCATCTTGCCGCCCTCCTTGACGCGCTTGATCTCGTCGCAGAGGATGTCGCACTGCTCCTTGTCGATCTTGATGCCGCGGGCAAGGATAGCCGCGAGCAGGAAGAAGCCGGCGCAGCCGATAAGCATGTAGCCGCAGATGTACAGAGGCACGGTGGCGGGCTGGGTCACGGCGTCGCTGTTGCCGGCGGTCTGAATGAAGCCGGAGGCAGCAAGGACGATAGCCCATGCGTTGACGGCGATAGCCTGGGCGATCTGCTGGCAGAGCTGCTGAGCGGAGCTGTAGATGCCCTCGCGACGACGCAGGGTGATGAGCTCATCGACATCGGGGATGTAGTTGAGCAGAACATCGGGCAGGTACTGGAAACCAACGTAGAAGAACTTCCAGATGGCGAAGATGATGGGGTAGGCAATCATGGCGATGGCGACCGTGGAGGTGCCGTTAATCTGACCAAAGGCGAAGTAGTTGTAGGCGATGATGCACGCAGCGCAACCGACGTTGGCCAGGTACCAAGACTTGTGGAAGCCCTTCTTGGCCATGAGGGCAACCCAGATGGCGGTGCAGACGATAGCGACGACCTTGCCGGGCATCTCCATCACGGACTCATAGGACTTAGGAATCTGCAGGCAGTAGACGATGAAGAAGGACAGGCACGCAGACCAGCAGGCAGCAGCGAGCTTCGTGGAGACCTGTGCATACAGGACCTTGCGGAAGGACTTATTGCGGAAGGTAGAGACAACGTCGATGAAGAACTTCTTGATACCCTCGCCGACGCTCTCGATCTTCTCCTGAGCCACCTCCTCGGGGGTGTGCTCCCACGTGGACAGGTACACGCACAGCAGCGAGATTGCCATGACCGAAGCGTTGACCGTAGCGATGATGAAGTAGCTGAACGGGTTGGTCTCGCCGAAGGTGCCAAAGCCAAAGCCGACGAGTGCTGCCATCAGGAAGCCGGCGGCGTTACCAAAGAGGTGCTTGTAGCCGGTGAGGTACGTACGCTCCTTGAAGTCGTCGGTCATCTCGATGGTAAGCGGCGACAGGTTGGCGGTGCAGAACGTATACGCGACGTTGTAGATCAGGTACAGCACAAAGTAGTACGGGAAACCAAACGGCGTAGCCACAAAGATGAGCGGCTCGGCGACCATCATCGGGATTGCCAGCAAGATCCAGAAACGGCGGCGGCCAAAGATACGGCCGATCTTGGTAGCGTAAAAGTTATCGGCCACAAAGCCCATGAGCGGGCACAGAATGGCGTTGAGATAGATGGCGAACGAGCTGATCAACGCAGCCTCGCCTGCGGACAGACCGCACTCCGTGGACAGGAACAGCACCATGTAGCTGTGCGTAAAGGTCAGGGCACCAGAGTTGAGCATGCCGCCCATACCAAAGCCCAAGCGCGTCCAGAATGTGATCTTGCGCTTTTTACCGATCTTGTTAGTCATCGAGCTCCCTCTCTTTTCTCGATTGTCTTGGAACAAGACATTGGAGTCCATACCGACGTCTGTCTGCATGCCGTTCAGGGTGAACGTTTAGCTAGATTATGCGCGATTGCTTATAATAGGTGAACGTTCACTTGTATATTATCCTTGAACGGTCGTTTTTTGCCGTTGAACGGGCCTGAAAATGAAAAAATCCCTGCATTTTTGATTATCAAGTCGATTCAGCACCACGCAACAACTAGGTGAACGTTCATTGTTCTCTGGAGATGAGGGAGGTGCCGGGCACCCTTCCCCAAAAAGCCGTGCACGACAACGCAACGAGAAACGAAAAACGACCCCGCCGAGATTGTCCTCGGCGGGGTCGCCCAGTCTTTGCAGCAGCTTATTCAATCACGCGCTCAACGTGTCATCGCTACAGGCAGACGCCGTCCTTCCAGATGCTGATCTCGTGACAGCCGCGACGCTCGGCGCTGGTAAGCTTGCCGCTCGCCGTGTCCAGCACCAGCTGATACAGATCGCCGGCAGCCTCATCGAGCGTACGCTCGCCCGTAGCCACCACACCGGCGTTAAAGTCCATCCAGTTGGCCTTGTGGTCGCACAGGCGCTGGTTGGTGAACACCTTGAGCGTAGGCGCCGGCGCACCAAACGGCGTGCCGCGGCCGGTCGAGAACAGGATCACGTGGCAGCCGGCAGCCGTCAGGGCCGTGGTGGATACCATGTCGTTGCCCGGACCGCACAGCATGTTCAGACCATGCTTGGTAGCCTGACCGGCGTACGGCAGCACGTCGACGATGGGGGCAGATCCGCCCTTTTGCACGCAGCCGCAGCTCTTGTCCTCGAGCGTGGTGATGCCGCCATCCTTGTTGCCGGGGCTCGGGTTCTCATAGACGACCTCGCCGTGGCTAATGAAGTAGTCCTTGAAGCCGTTGAGCATGTCGGAGGCGGCGTCAAAGACGTCCTGGCTCTCGCAACGATCGAGCAGAATGCTCTCCGCGCCAAACATCTCGGGCACCTCGGTGAGCACCGACGTGCCACCGCGGGCTACGACCATATCGCTCACGCGACCGATCGTGGGGTTGGCGGTAATGCCCGAAAGACCGTCAGAGCCACCGCACTTAAGGCCAATGACCAGTTCGGAGGCGGGAATGGGCTCACGCTTGGCCCGCTTGGCCAGGTCGGCCAGCTCGGACAGGATCTTGTGGCCCTCGACCTGCTCGTCGGCTACATCCTGGCAGGTGAGGAAGCGAACGCGCTCGCGATCGAAGTCACCGAGCTCGTCGAGCACCTGCTGGTGCGTGCAGTTTTCACAACCGAGCGATAGGAACAGCACACCCGCAGCGTTTGCGTGACGCGAAAGCGCCACCAGCAGACGGCGTGTCTGGGCGTGGTCGGCGCCGGTCTGGGAACAGCCAAAGGGATGCGGGAAGTAGTAAACGCCCTCCAGCGAACCCTCGACCAGATCCTGAGCCTGCTCGCACATGGCGCGCGCGACCTCGTTGACACAGCCGACCGTGGGGATAATCCACAGCTCGTTGCGCGTGGCGGCGCGACCGTCGGCGCGACGGAAGCCCATAAAGGTCTCGGGCTCAACCGGCTCAACAACCGGATGCGTCGGGTTGTAAGCGTACTCGACCTCGCCCGAAAGGTTGGTCTTGACGTTATGCGTATGAAGCCACTGACCGGGCTGGATGTCGCCCGTCACGTGGCCGATAGGAAGACCGTACTTGACGACGTCCTCCCCCGCCGCAATGGCACGCACGGCCATCTTGTGGCCCTGCGGAATATCCTCCGCGGCAACGACCTCGCCCACCCCGGGAACCGCGACGGCGGCGCCCTTGGCAAGCGGCGACAGCGCGACGATCACGTTATCGGCCGGATTGATCTGGATAGTGTTCATTACAAATGGTCCTAACCCTACAGGTTGAGCAGAAGTCGAGGCGCGGGCAAGCCGTCTGGCGCCTGCACCGGGAATTTACGCCTGAGCGTTGGCGAAGGCCTGCTTGGCGCCCTCGACACGCACGACGGTGAGCGCGTTGACGACAAACTCCTCGAGACCGGTGATCTGCGTAAGGTCCTCGCCCCACATTTGCTCATTGGTGAGCACGTCGTGCACCAGCTCGGCATCGTCTGCACCGGCGTGGGCGGCGTAGAAATCGAGCACGAAGGCATCGTCCTGAGCGGTGTACTCGGTGCCGTCGGCACGGCGCAGGTGCAGGCCATCGCCCTCGCGAGCAACGAGCTCCTGAGTATAGAAGGCAATGAGCGTAGCGAGGCTCGTCGCCAGGCACTTGGGCAGGTTGCCGGTCTCGGCAACATAGTCCTTGAGCTGTCTCTTATACACATCTGACGCTGCCGACGATAA
>UQTR01000015.1 GCA_900544065.1 uncultured Collinsella sp. | reverse complement strand
CCTGTGCAATCGCCTGTTTCGGCACCTGCGCCTGCACCGATCCCCGCACCTGCTCCGGCAACCATGCCCGCCCCCCGCCCCGCAAGCGACCCGTCCGAGACGGCGGCGTTTCTCGCCGCGGCGGCGCAGGGCAAATCGGCCGACAGCACCGTTATGTACAGCGCCCAACAACTGCCCGTTCCTGCGACACGCAAGCCGCCCGTCATGAGGCTCGACGACCCCGCAGGCCATCAGGTCGCCTACGACTCGTGGGCAGCGGCCGATCTGGACGAGACCTCTACCGGCATGCCTGCACTCGATGGCCCGGTAAACCCGCTTTTTGCTGCTGATACGAGCACCATGGGATACGGCGGCGATGCGACATATACCGATTATTCCAATGAATACTCCGATGCCGCCCGCATCGAAACCGAGAACTATGGCGCGACGTCGAGCGATTACGTTAACGATCCGTTCGCCGCTCCGTCTGCACCCGTTTACGAATCGGATGTTCAAACGGAGGCCGCGTCCGCGCCGGCATACACCAAAAGCGCGGCAGAAGGGCGCTTTTCCGATTACTACACCGAGGAGAAGTCCCCGCGCTTTTCAGATTTTCCGCAGGCAGTCAAGATTGCCTTTATTGTCATTGTTGTGGCACTGCTCGGCGTTATCGCGTTTGAGGGATTCCAGCTGTTCCGTGGTCCCACCGCATCCGAATCGGCAACGCAGCAACAAGAGAACGACAACGAGCATCTGGACATTAACACCCTCAAGGGCGACCCCAACGACGGAGACGACGAGTAGCGACGGCGCAGGGCGGCTGAAAAAGTCAGCAACGCGTTACGGCTCCAAGAGGCCCGCCATAAAGATGGGCAGATACAGCACGTCCCCGTCGCGATGCAGGTTACATTCCGCAAGCACCAGAGCGCGATCGATGCCGTAACCTTTCGTCGCGAGCGCATTGTCGAGCGCCGCGTGGGACTTAAAGCTCTTGCCCGATTTAACCTCGATGGCAAGCACTTCCCCGTCGAGCGTCTCCTCAACAAAATCGAGCTCGCCGACCTTTTTCGACGTAAAGTAACGCAGTCTAAATCCATGCGCTTTGAGCTCTTGAGCAACAAAGTCCTCAAATGCAGCCCCCATGTTCATGCCAAAGGCGTCTTCCGCTTCCCCATCAAAAACGCCCTGCGCAACCTTCTTTGAATACGATGACATGAGCATTCCGGTATCCAGGTAGAACAGCTTAAAGAGGCTCCGTTGCTCCCCCATCAAAAGGGGCGCCACGGGTGCCGTTACGTTATATACAGGAAGCGCGACGCCCGCCTCCGACAACCAGAGAAAATGGTCCGTTACCTGCGAAAAGCGCTTAACGCCAGCAATCGACGACAGTTTAAATCGCTTGTTCTTGGAGCCGGCCTCGCTGGGAATCAAATCGTATATATCGCGAATAACCAAACGAAGCTCCGGCGGAGCATACTTTGCAATGTCGTCGTGATACAGGGCGTGAAGATCGCGGTGGATCTTTCGCACCTCGTCGACGTTGCGCGTCGCCAAAAAGGAGTTAACCGCATCGGGCATGCCGCCCACCACCACGTACTGATGGAACAGGTCGAGCAGGCGATCATACAGATAGCCAGGGAGTTCCCTTTCGTCCTTTAAGCAGCCCCTGAGCATGTCAAATGCGCTGGCAGCAACGCCATTTGCCCAACAAAACTCTTCAAAGTCGAGCGGGTACATCTGCACCTGCTCGACATACCCCACCGGAAGCGAGTCGATACCCTCGAGCTCAACGCCAAGGAGCGATCCGGTAAGGATGTAGCGAAAATCGCCGCGCTGTACGAGGTATTTGATAAAGGTCACCACGTTGGGGCATCGTTGCACCTCGTCGATAACTACAACGGTCTCGTTCGCAACCATCGGCTGCGTCGCAGCAATAGACATGCGCATAAGCAGGTCATCAGCGCTTTTCGCCGCCAAAAACGAATCGCGCACGGAGGTGTCGGCAATGAGGTCGAACGTCACGACATGCTCAAACGATTCGCTTGCAAACGCGTTGACCAGATATGACTTTCCCACCTGCCGGGCGCCCTTGACCAAAAGAGCTTTGTTGGGCGACGAGGCAAGCCAAGATTCAAACTGTGCTTTCGCTTTTCTTTGTAGCATGAGCGCACCCCTTATTACGTGCTGTTTTAGCATTAGGATACACTTTTTCGCAATTGCATGATGGCTGTTTCGACACTTTTCCGTAATTTGGGCGGCTCGAATTTGACACTTTTCCGCACTTTTATACGGTTGATTTCGACACTTTTCCGGATACGGCCGGATAATCGCCGCGTAATCAAGCGCCGCCTACGCGTTATTTCGCAGACGGCGCTTGATTTCTGTCCGCGCGCGTTAATAGACTTCCTCTTGCCTGCAAGGAGCGGGCGCGTTTTATCCAGAGTCGGGGTAGAGAGTTGGCTCCACGATCCCGACGCCAACCGGCCAAGAGGCACGGTGGCCCTGCCAACATCGATGAAAGGAGTCCGTATGGACAATCTCTCCGTGTGCGATGAGCGCAACTTCCACAACCTGATCGTCAAACCGAATCACATGCATCTTCTTGATAAGCCAAATGGCTACGCCTCGGCGCTTGCCAAGAGCAGTCTCGCCCATCAGATGCGCTTTACGGTGCAGAAACTCGAGGAAGAGCCCTGTGCCGCTGGCGACCCGCACGTATTGCAGATCAAGCTGCCTGAAGACGACCAGCGTGAGCCGTCTAGCTGGAAGCTCTTCGCCGACGGTGCATGCGTTGCGGACGGATCCGGCGCCTTTGCCCGCGAGTGCTTCTGCGAGGGCGCCGAGGTGTTTCTGGACCTGTGCCGAGATGCCATCGAGGCGGCAGATCTGCACCAGTGGAGCCAGAGGGACTACGAGCTGCTGAGCGCGGCACGCGGGATTGTGATGGTGTAGGCAAACGCAGACGACATCACGGTGGCGTGCAATCGTTACACGCCGCTCCCCCAAATCATGCGATGTCAAAAGACTGACACTTTTGTATGCTTTTTGACATTTTCACAGCCTTACGGGCTCCTTGTCCCATATGCCAAGAGCGGATTTCTGAATCGTTAGCTCTTCCGCCTAAATGAGCTCGACAAGAACTGATCGAAGGACAAAAAAGACATCGAGCAAGTCGCCGATACGCTCATTGCACCTCGCAAAGAGATGGGCAAGCACGGCGTCATCTTGAGCTATGGCGATGATGGCACGGAATTGCAGCCAGATTGCCCGGACCTATTCATCCCCCGATGCCGGCAAGCTGTTGAGCGGCTCACTCTCACCGGCGGCACCAAGGCGCCTCTGCATCTTCTCGATCAGCTTAAGGGTTGAAGACAAATACCCAAGCCCCTTCTTCAACTGCTTGAGCAACCTGCCATCTCTGCGATCCCCCTTGCCATTCTCCTTCTCGACATCCTCCTCAACACCAGCGATACTGCGCTGCACGGCCTCGGCTGCCTTCCGCACCAAAACGGCTCCCTCATGCGGACAGCGGTCAGTTGCCACATCAAGAAAAGCAAGAAGCCTCGAACATTCAACGAGCACGAACTGCGCATAGTTCTCCCCCATCGATGCCGCCAAGGCAACGCCGCCCGACCCCAAAAGACCAAGCGCGGCGCCGCTCCCCGTAATCAAAGCAGTCCCGCCGGCCATTCCCATGCCGCCGGTGGCCAAGGCTCCGCCGCCAGCCGCAGCAAGGCTCGCATTGGCAAGCGCTGCTCCGTGGAGGCCGACAAACGAGCCTCCGAAGATGCCGACAGCGATATCCGAAGCGAATGCCGCAGCCACCCCTCCTGCGCCTACGAACGCCGCCGCAGCAATGGCACCGCCCACCAAGAGCTTTGGCAATGTATCTGAAAGCTCACGAGCGCGCGCCCCGCGATGCTTCTCGAGGGAACGTATGGCATCCGAATCAACCGCGTCTTGTCTCCTGGGAAATTCATCTTTAACCCAAGCCCCACTCTCCTTTAAACCTTTGTATTCCTTCTTCTCTTCATCTCCTATCTGGAAATAGGGGCGAAACTCAACCAGCTCCTGAGCGATCAGCAAAGCGCGCACCTTGCCGCCTCGCTGCCGCGAAATAGCCTCAAGGGCTCCGTACGCATCTTCCTCGCTCAAAAAGTAGCCGTCTGCATCAATGCCAAGGCCATCCGCGACCGAATCCTGCCACGCGCGGGCCCAGCTCCTCTTTCGCCCTTTGCGCACTTCGTTCTTCTCGTTCCCGCAGTCGTAGTTGATGGCGGCAAGCTTCAGCGAGAAGGCAATCCTCGTCGTTTCTCTATCTAGGCTATAAAAGTGGAATCCATCGAAAATATCTTGGCGGCGCCTGGCGCGCTCAGCCCAAGCCTCGGACATTTCCTCCGCCATATAGTCCCAGTCGGCATGGAGTGCAAACGCAAGGCGTCCAACTCCGACGTAGTTTATACGCAAGAAGAACTTCTGGGCGAAAACGACCTTGTTCCCCTCGCATTCGATACCTGCCCTGACCGCCGCCGTCGCCAGATTCGCCAGAACAAACGAAGTGCTCGAAACCGTAACCATGCGAGTGAGGGCCCTACTGTTATAGGGCATAAAATGCGAAGCCTTGAGTTTGTTCAAGCCGGAGACCTTGCTCACTTCGCAACGCTCTAGCTCGGCCTTGAGCCTTGAAAGCATGTAGAGACAACGAACTATAACCTCGTTTGCCACGACTGCTGGCACCTGGCTTAAAGCCTGATCGAGAAGACCGACTTCCGTCCGAAGGTCGAAGCGGATGGGTTTGCCGTCCTCGGTCTTGAACATGGTTCCGTTAAACAGCTTCGAAATCCATTGCTGAATGCGAATATCCTCGCCCTTATAGGCAACCTGCACGTCTTGAAAAACAGGCAGAGAAGAGAGTTCCTTAAGCAGGGACAGCACGATGCCGGGAATGCCCGTCCCCTTACCGGAGTTGGAGCTAGACCCCGCCATGTCGCTCACAAGATGCATTGCCCAGAACAGAGTGCCGAACGCGATCTTCTCTGGAACGTTCCTGCCTATAAGAGGGCAGTCGGGATCGAAGGCGGCGGCAGGCAGGTCAAAGGAGACAAACCGGCCAGCAGTATCGGTACCATAGCCTTTGCCCGTGAATTGCGAGAGGATCGAACACGCAAGGCCAACCAAACTCGGGTGGTGCGAAAAATCCCGCAGATGATGTTGGAGCCCGCCGCCAAACTCGGCGGTCAGCTTGTCCGCTGCAAAAGGAAGCTCTTTCTCCAAAAAGCGAATAGCATCTTCCAGAGTTGTATCCGCCTTTGTCATCCCCGCAGACTTGGCAACCGTAAGAACGAAATTGCCAACCTTCTCATCGCCCCAGGCTTTGGCACCCTCTAGGTTGAAGTCTTTCTGCCACAGGATATTCAACGCGCCCGTGAGAAGCCCGCTAACGGCTGCAAGTTCATAGTCGAGCTTCGCAGCCTTTTCAGCCCGAGGGTCAAAATCAAAGAGGGCCTCCTCCCCATCGGGAGCATCCTTAAAACCAACCAGCACAGCGCTACCGTTCAGCGGCACAGATGTAACTTTGGGCAGTTGAGACATGGTGTAAACTATCTCGCCGCCACTAAAAACAAGTTCGTCTGCCATACCGGCTTCCTCCTGCAAACGCGTAAAATCAGATTGCTCTACGCCGCCAAATCCCTCTCGTAGAAGTACTCGATAATCTCGATGATACAGTTGCTCATAACCTCGTCGGGATAGCTCGCCTCTGGCAGCCCGTATGCCTCATTGTGCACGATAACGCGCGCAGCGTCACGGGTCTCTGCCTGTCCGTTCGGCGAATCATGCTAGCAAGCCGTTCGTCGATAATGGATGCCATCTCGATGTCCATGCCCTTGACCCGCTTGGTGTCAGCGTGTCCTTGAATAGCATCTCAAACGCAGTCATCTGCTGCTGATCCCGGAATCCTTCGCGCAACCATTCCTTCTGCTTGCCGCCAAATGTTGCCACCCTAACTCCCCTCCGCCTTCAGCTTCAGCAGCAGGTCGCTCAGCTCCGGGCACTTGCTAGAGAGACGCGTCTGGGCTCGCTCGCCCATCCCCCATCGTTGACGAACTTCCTGGGCACGCGGACTCACGCGATAGTCCCCGTCCATCACCTGCTTGAGCAGCCTGGCGGTCACGCGTGCGTCGGCCAAGGCGCTGTGGGCATGTCCCGTCGACTCATCAAAATCGATGCCAAACCATGTTGCCGCGTCACTCAACGAGACGCGCCCGTGGCTGCCAACATCCATGATTGAGGTGTAAAACGCCTGCAAATCGGCCCAGTCCGAAGGAAAGTCGGCGAGGTCGACGCGCTTTGCCTGGCACTCGGTCACAAGCTGTCGCCGGTCCGCCCCGCTCCAGCAGACCACCTGGGCGGAGTAGCGACCAATCCAATCGTTAAGCCTTTTGATCACCGCGTAGAGCGGATCGGCCATCGCGGTGTCCACGGCCGATATCCCCGTGAGCTCGCGGACGGGATACGCAACGCCTTCGGCATGTTCCGTCTGCACAAACTGCGAGAACTCGCCCATCACGTTGCCGCGGTTATCGAGCTTGACGGCGCCGACCTCGATAATCTCATTGCGCAGCCCGCGGCGCTGGCGCCGCTTTGGCACCGGCGCAAATTCAAAGTCGAGCACAATCTGGCGCGCAAAGTTCGTCGTATCGATAGCCGAGACGCCCGGCGTCTTTTTGTCTGGCACGGTCAGGGCCTTTCTCCGTCAACTGCCGCTCGTTACACAGGCGGCTACATTTCCGTAAGGATAAGCGCCCGTTCGGACATGAAATCGCACAGCGCGGCCATCCAACACCCTTGCGTAAGGCTGCGCTTTGAGCTGGTCGCATCGCTGTTATTATCGAACATATATTCGTATTTTTAGCAGTACTTTGATAGAATGATTGCTGTTGACGGCAGTTCAATGTGCCGGGCAGCGCCCTCCATGCGACGGGAGGTGATGCCCATGACCGATTTGATTGATTTCGTGAAGCTCCTGACCGCTTTGGTCTCGCTCCTCACGGCGCTCATCGGACTTACCGAGGCGCTCAAGCAGTGCTCGAAGCATAAAAAGAGGGGCCGCCGCCGCTAAGGCGTTGACCCCTTAATCTAAGCAACGGCGCTGCCCAGCTTTGCAGAACTTGGGCTGCCGCCGACATTATTCTACCCACGGACGTTGGGTTTAACAAATGGATTTTCGATAATGGAGGTACGGCGCAACGCTCGCTCAAGCACCGGAAAACCGAATTACCCGGATTCTGGGACGCGCTTTCCGCCCCAAGCCTCTAACGGAAAATGCGTCCCACTCTGCGACTCGATTCCGGGACACAGTTCCCGCATGCGACCCCGTTGGGAAAGCTCATCCCGCTCTGAGGCGGGAATCCGGGACACGATTTCCGCTTGAGGGCCGATCCGGAAACGGCATCCCATTCTGGAGCCGAAATCTGGGACGCGGTTTCCACCAAGGGCCGCAAAGGGAAAGCACATCCCATTCCGAGCATCAATTCCGAAGCGCGCTTCGTCATCCCCGCTCACACATCTCAGCAAACGAAATAAGCTTGGTGTCTCCCCTGCTCGCTGCAGCCTCCTGGCATCCTTGCGTAAAGCCGCGCTTCGAGAAGATCGCGTAGCTTTTATGCTGCCGTCTAAAGAGCTCGCTTCGGTACACGAGCTTTTCCAGAACGTCCTCGCCTACCGGCTCGTTACGCCATTTGCACTCCGCAAAAAGCGCCGCGCCCTCTCCGTCGTCGACAATCAAATCAATCTCTTCCTGCGTGCGCGTCCGATTGTCCGTTCCCCACCAGCGGTCCACCGTCGCCGGAACCACATCAAGCTCGCCTGCGCGCGCAAGCTCGTACACATACTGCCGGCAAATTAGCTCAAATACCGTACCCATATAGTCGGAAAGATGTGGCTCGATGCGCCCATACGCCATCTCGGCCATATCATTTTGGATCAGCCCGATATTCTGCGGCACAAACCGGTACCAAAATCTAAACATCTGATCGCACAACTGGTATACAGCCCGTTTGTTGCTCGTCTCGTTGAGCGGCAACTCGCGCTCAACAATTCCAAGCGAAGCCAGCTTATCAACATAGCTCTTCACGTTGCTCGCCGGAATTCCGGCGGCGCCGGCGATCTCGGATATCTTCGAGCGGCCTTGGGCAATTGCCTGAACGATGGCATCGTACTGCTCGGGATTTCGACATTCCTGCAGCAACAGGTTGCTCGGCTCTTCAAAGAGATAGCCCGAAGGATTCAGGAACAAGCGCATGATGTTGTCTTTGAGCGACGCTGATGTGTCGACCTTCTCGACATAGGCGGGAATACCACCCGTCATGCCATAACAAACCGCCGCGTCCTCGCGATCCATGCTGCGCCACAAGTCGAGCGTCGTTAGAAAATCGAGCGGCATGATCTTAAACTGCGCCGTTCGCCTACCGTAGAGTGGGCTCTCGTAACCCAGCACCTGCTCTTCCATAAACGAAAGCGACGACCCGCACAGGATAAGCATGAGCTTGGTCTCTTTGTACAAATGGTCGATCTTTTCTTGCAGCAACGAGCTGACCTCGGGGCACGATTGAGCCAGATAGGGGTACTCGTCGATTACAACAACTAGGCGGTTCTCGCGCGACATAGCGGCAAGCGCATCAAATGCCTCGTCAAAGCTCCTAAACGACACGCTTACCGTACCCGTCTGTTCGGCGAGCACCGCTTGACTAAAGTACTGCAAGTTCGCCTCCGCATTGGTGCGGCGAGCCTGAAAATAAATGGCACGCTTGCCCTGGATGAACTCTGTGATGAGACGCGTTTTGCCCACGCGCCGGCGACCGTAAATCACGGGCATCTCAAAGGAATCTGAGTTGTAGAGTCGATTGAGCTCGTCCATTTCTGTGGTTCTACCGATAAACATGCGCGCACCTTCAATCGTCAACGTTATAGCTAGCTATATTATAGCTGCTTATAATATAGCTAGCTATAACGTTGGATGAAGAATGACCAGAAAACGGATTGCCTGATGCAGACCGGTTTTGTCGATGGCATGCCCATTGCCGATTCGGCGATCTCAAAGCTCGGCCTTATGCGGGAGCAGCTGATGGAAACAGTCGAAAAACGAGCGGGCGCTCGCAATGGGCGCGCGGTGCGCACTGCGCTCACCACGCTCCGATATGCCGACGCGCGTGCCGAAAGCGGCGGGGAATCAGTCGCTCGAGCCGTCATGATCGAGACGGGGTTGCGCCCGATCGGCTCCAATACGAGCTGACGGATCCCTTCGATTCGACCCAGAGCATGCGAACTGATTTTGCCTGGGAGCGTCAAGCCAGGGAGCTCACGCTGGGCGAACTCGACGGCCTCGTCAAATATACCGATCAGGCCATGCTTGCGGGACGTACTACGGCCGAGACGCTCGTTGCCGAACGCCAGCGCGAGGCACACCTATCGCTCTACGGCCATCCGCTCATCCGCTTCACCATGAACGAAGTCCGTTCGGCAGGAGTGCTCGCGAAAAAGCTGCAGACGGCAGGCATCCGCCAGACCGCGCTGCCGACATGGCTCAACGACGTTGAGCTGTAGAGGCCGCTGAGCTTATGCCCGCCCGCCCACCAAACTGGGACACACTTTCCGGTTGAGTCCTTCAGCGGAAACTGCATCCCGGAATAGACGCTCAGAATGGGACGCATTTTCCAAACAAGCGACTGGCGGAAAGCGCATCCCGTTCTGAGACGGAATTCTGGGACACAGTTTCCGTTTGAGGGCTGTTTCGGAAAGCGCGTCCCGTTCTGGAGCCATATTCTGGGATGAACTTTCCGCCAGACGCTCAACCGGAAACGGCATCCCATTCTGGAGCCGTATTCCGGGACACAGCTTCCGGTTGAGGGCTGTTCCGGAAAGCGTGTCCCATTCCGGGGCCTGATTCCGGCACGCAGTTTCCGCTCCGAACAAAAAGCCCCGGCTCGCAAGGGAACCGGGGCTAAAGGCGCAGCTTATGCAGTTGATGTTGAGCGCGGACGGCCCGTCGGCAATGCCGTCCGCGCCCTACCCTACCCGCGGTGACGGGCGCGGCTGTACGGCGTATCCACCATAGGCAGATCCGGGCGTAGCTTGCCGTCAAATGCGCGGTAGGCGTTCTGCACGGCAGGTGCCGTGGGGATCGTGGCGATCTCGCCGATACCCTTGCCGCCGTATGCCACGGGCAGTAGCTCGTCCTTCTCCACGTAGATGGCGTGGATATCCGGAATCTCGGGCGCACGGAACAGCCCAAGCGTGCCGTACCTGGCCTGGGGCACGCAGTCCTTGAGCGGCCAGTCCTCGGTCAGCGCATAGCCCATACCCATGAGCACGCCGCCTTCGATCTGGCCCTGGATCGAGATGGGGTTGACCACCTTGCCGGAATCGTGAGCGGCATAGACCTCGCTCACACGGCCGTTGTCGTCCAGGATGACCACATGCGTGGCAAAGCCGTAGCAGATGTGGCTCTTGGGGTTGGGCACGTCGGCGCCCAGCTTGTCGGTCGGCTCCAGGTACACATAGCTAAACTCGCAACCCTCGAGCGCCTTGATGGCGGTCGCGGGGTCCTGAGGATGCATGCCCTGGCCGGCGATAAGCTCCTGCGAACGCAGCTGATAGGCGCGGCCGTCGTCGTACTCGATCTTGGCGCCGTCGCCGTGGGCGCTCACCGGAGCGGTAGGCGCAGGCTTGCCGGTCTCGATGCCAAACATGGCATCGCGCAGCAGGAAGGCGGCGCCGCGGACAGCCTCGCCGGTCACGACCGTCTGGCGAGAGCCAGACGTGGTACCGGAGTCGGGGGCGTTCTCGGTCGAGCACTCGCCGTTGGCGATGCAGCTCAGCGGCAGACCGCAGGCCTCGGCAACGTCCTGCAAAAAGACGGTGTTGCAGCCCTGGCCGATGTCGGACGTGGCGGCGTAGACCACGGCGCGGCCATCCTCGACGCGAATCTTGCAGCGACCGGCATCGGGCAGGCCCACGCCCACGCCGGCGTTCTTCATGGCGCAGGCGATACCGGCGTGTCCGGGATGCGCGTAGTAGGCATCCTTGACCTCGAGCAGCGTCTCCTTAAGCGCCGTGGAGCAATCGGCAATCTGGCCGTTGGGCAGAATCTCGCCCGGCTCGATGGCGTTGCGGTAGCGAATCTCCCACGGATCCAGGCCGACCTTCTCTGCCAGCAGGTCGATCAGGCTCTCGAGCGCAAACTCGGACTGGCAGACGCCAAAGCCGCGGTACGCGCCGGCAGGCGGGTTGTTGGTGTAGTAGCCAAAACCGCGAATGTCGGTGTTCTGGTACTTGTAGGGGCCGACGGCATGCGTGCAGGCGCGCTCGAGCACCGGGCCGCACAGCGAAGCGTAGGCGCCGGTATCAAAGTTGATCTCGCAATCCAGGCCGGTAAAGTTGCCCTCGGCGTCGCAACCCAGCGTAAAGGTGCCGTCCATGGCGTGGCGCTTGGGATGGAACGCGAGTGACTCGGCGCGCGTGAGCTTGCACTTCACAGGACGCTGGAGCTTATAGGCAGCAAGCGCGGCCAGGTGCTGGACCGAAACGTCCTCCTTACCGCCAAAGCCGCCGCCCACGAGCATGGTCTCGACGACCACGCGCTCGGGCTCGTTGTCCCAGCCAAACATGTGGGCGCACTCTTTGCGCGTATCGTAGGCGCCCTGGTCGGTCGACTGCACCTTGACGCCGTTCTTGTACGGGAAGGCCACGGCGCACTCGGGCTCCAAGAAGGCATGCTCGGTAAAGGGCGTGGTAAAGCGCTGTGTCACGGTAAACGCGCTTTCGGCCAGCGCCTTGGCGGCGTCACCGCGCGTCACGTGACGGCTCTGGCACACGTTGTCCTTGAGCTCCACCGTGTTGCCAAAAGCAAAGAAGCTGTCGTGCAGGCGCGGGGCGTCGGCAGACCTGGCCTCGGCGATGTTGCGCACGGGCTCCAGCGGCTCGTAATCAATCTTTACGAGCTTCTTGGCCTTCTCGAGCGTCGCCTCGTCCTCGGCAACCACCAGCACGATGGCATCGCCCACGCAGCGGGTGATATCGCCCTGGGCAATCATGACGTCCCAGTCCTGGATAAGGTGGCCGACCTGGTTGACCGGCACGTCCTCGGCGCGCAGGATGCCCACCACACCGGGTAGGGCCTCGGCCTTGGAGGTATCGATGGAGAGCACGCGGGCACGCGGATACTTGGAGCGCACGGCGCTGGCGTAGGTCAGGCCCGGCTGGTCGATCTCGTCGATGTCGTCGGGGTACTTGCCCTCGCCGAGCACCTTCTTGCGCACGTCAATACGGAAGGCGCGCTTGCCCACGCCGTAGTCGTCGCCGCGCTCCAGATCCTCGTCGATCTGCTTTTCGCCGCGGAGCACCGCAGCGGCCAGCGCAATGCCCTCGATAATCTTTTTGTAGCCGGTGCAGCGGCAAACATTGCCGCGGATGGCGTACTTGATCTGCTCCTCGGTAGGCTCGGGATCCTCGGCGATGAGCGCTGCACCCGCCATGACCATACCGGGGATACAAAAGCCGCACTGCACGGCGCCCACGGCGCCAAAGGCGTACACAAACGCCTCGCGCACGTTCTCGGGCAGGCCCTCGACGGTCACGATGTTGCGGCCGGCGGCAAGCGCGGTGGTCAGCACGCACGCCTTGACGGCCGCACCGTCCACATGGATGGTGCAGGTACCGCATGCGCCCTCGGAGCAGCCGTCCTTGGCGGAATGGATATGCAGGTCGTCGCGCAGGTAGCGCAGCAGCGGTTTATTTTGGGTCGTCGTACGCTCGATGCCGTTAACGGTAAAAGTGAATTCCTGTGCCATGGTGATTCCCTTCTACACGCCGGCGGCGATGCCGGTGCGGTCGTGGATGGCGCCATGCGGGCAGACGACGGCGCACATGCCGCACGACAGGCAGTCCACGCCGTCGATATGGGCGCAGTTGTCCTCGATGCGGATTGCGCCGGCAGGGCACTTTTTGGCGCACATGCCGCAACCGATGCAGCTGGTGTCGCAGATCTTGCGCGCAATGGCGCCCTTATCGGTGTTGTTGCAGCGCACCAGGATGTTCTGGTAGCCGGGAACGAAGGCAATCACGCGCTGCGGGCACGCCATGCCGCACAGGCCACAGCCCGTGCACTTGGAGCGGTCCACGCGGGCGACGCCGTCGACCAGTGCGATGGCACCGTGGGGGCAGGCCGTGACACAGGCACCACAGCCAATGCAGCCTTCGCTGCAGCGGGCGTCGCCGCCTGCGGAAGCACAGCCGCTTCCGCAGGCAACGTAGGCCACGTTATGTTGAATGGATTTGGCCATAAGAGACTCGCCTATTTCTTAAGAAGGTACGAATAGTTGTCGCGCACAGCCCTGATGGTCAGGCGGACGGCCTCGGGAAGACCGGTGTTGACGGCATCGACCGAGACGGTGCGGACCGTGCCGGCGACGCGGACCTTAACGTGGTCCTCGTCCACGGCCAGGAAGCCCTCATTCTCGGAGTTCTCCATGTCCTCCTCGCTCCAGAACAGGGTGAGTTTGTCCTTGTAGGGACGACCCTCCTGGTAGGGGCAGAACACGGCGCAGTTGCCGCACTCGTTGCACATGCCGTCGACATGAACGACCTGATGCTTGGCCAGGCCCGGCACCTTGATGGCAACGTTGGCGCGGTTGGGGCACACGTCGCAGCAGACCTCGCACACCGAACCGCAGCCCAGGCAGCGGGTCTTGGTGCAGTTGCGCTTGTCGCGGCACAGCGACCCCTTGCGCTCGTAGCAGGTGTCCTCGCGACCGGCCTGCTCGTTGCAGTCGGCGTACTTGTTAAAGTCCACGCCAGCGATGGCGCGGGCGACTTCGGCGGCGTCGGCAATAGCCTCGACCACGGTGGCCGGACCGCGACGACAGTCGCCCGCAGCCCAGACGCCCTCGACACCGGTGGAGGTGGCGGCAAGACGGCCACGACGGTCGTGCTCGACGCCCGCGGCATCATACAGGCTGGCATCGATACCCTCACCCACGGCGCAGATCACCGTGGTGGCGGGAAGCTCAACGGTCTCGCCCGTGGCAACGGGGCTGCGACGGCCGCTTGCATCCGGCTCGCCAAGCTCCATAACATCGCAGGTCAGCACGGCGCCGTTGAGTGCCTTGGGAGCCAGCAGCTCGCAGAACTCAACGCCGTCGGCAAGAGCAAGATCAAGCTCTTCCTCGTCGGCGGGCATCTGCTTCTTGGTGCGGCGATACACCAGGCGCACGTTCTTCACACCAGCCAGGCGCTTGGCCACGCGGGCAGCATCCATGGCGGTGTTGCCGGCGCCAATGACTACGACGTCCTCGCCCAGCTCGAGCTTCTCGCCCCTCTTGGCGGCCTCGAGGAACTCCAGCACGTCGAGCTCGGCGCCCTCGCCCAAGCCCGCAGAGCCGGGCATCCAGGCACCGGTGGCCACGACAACGTCGGTAAAGCCCTGAGCCTTGAGCTCGCCGATGGACTCCACGCGAGCGTTGAGCTGCACCTTGGCGCCAAAGGCCAGGCAGAGCTCGGCGTCGTGCGAGATATCGTCGCTGGCGATACGGAACTCGGGGATCACGTGACGGACCACGCCGCCAAGCGAATCGCGGGCCTCAAAGATGGTGACGGGCACGCCGGCGCGCGTCAGGAAGAACGCCGTCGCCAGGCCGGCCGGACCGCCGCCGATAACGGCAACGTTGCGCTCGCCGTCGTTGGCGATAGCCTGGACACGCAGCTTGGGCAGCACGGCGGTCATGGCCTCGCGGGCGGCCTTGAGCTTGCTGGCGCGAATCTGGGCGCCCTCGGGCTCGTAGAATGCACGCTCGCAGGCACGGCCGCAGGGATGCGGGCAGATGGTGCCGGTAATGAACGGCAGGGCGTTGCGCTCGATGATGATGTTGAGTGCGTCCTCGTAGCGGCCATCGTCAACAGCCGCCAGGTAGGCGGGAATATCCTGCTGGATGGGGCAGCTCGTGCGGCACGGCGTGGTAAAGCAGTCGGAAAGCGGGCTCTTGCCGGCGACCTTGCGGTCGGGCAGCGGGCGCAGCGGCTTCTTGTAGAGCGGGTTGGTGAGCGAGTCGGCCTGGATCGCAGTCACGGCCTCGAGAGAGACGCCCTCAAACGGCTTGCCATCCAGGTCGGCAAACTCGCCGGCCATCTGGCTAAAGCGCTCGTAGCCACCGGGCTTGAGCACGTCAGTCGCCAGGGTAACGGGCCAAATGCCGGCATCGTACAGGGCGCGGATGTTGTAGACCGTGGCACCGCCGGAGTAGCTGATGCGCAGCTTGCCATCGAACTGCTCGGTAATGCGGCGGGCGGCCTCGATGGTCAGCGAGAACAGCGAACGGCCCGACATGTACATCTCGGTGGAGGGCAGCTCGTTTCTCGTCACGTCGACGGGGAACGTGTTGGTCAGCTTGACGCCAAACTCCAGGCCGCGCTCGGCGCACAGGGCAATCAGGCGCTCGAACATGGGCACGGCGTCAGCCCACTGCAGGTCCTCGCGGAAGTGCGTATCGTCGAAGACGATGTAGTCAAAGCCCAGCTCGTTCAGACGCTGGCGGGCAAACTCATAGCCCAGCAGCGTGGGGTTGCACTTGATGTAGGTATTGAGGCCCTTCTCGGTGATGAGGTAGGTCGCAATGCGCTCGATCTCGGCGGGCGGGCAGCCGTGCAGGGTAGACTCGGTGATGGAGTTGGAGACGCGCGCCGGGATGGACTCGACAAATGCGGCGTCGACATGCTCAAACTTGTCCAGGTTGGCAAGCGCCCAGGCACGGCACTCGTTCCAGACGTCGGAGCCGCTGGCATCCTTCATGCCCTCGATGTAGGCGTCGACCTTGGGGCTCTTAATGCCCTCCAGGTCATAGCCCACCGACATGTTGAAGACAAAGCCGTCCGGGCTGCCCAGACCGTACTCGCGAGCGATCAGGTGGCAGGCAAACCATGCCTTCACGTACTCGGCAAAGGCCTGCGGAACCTCGAGCTCGGTCGACCACTCGCAGTTGTAGCACTCGTCCTGCGCCACGATGCAGGGCTTGTTCACGCACTTGGAGAGCTCCTCGCCGTCCATAACCTGGACGGTCTTGAGCTCAAAGAAGCGAGAACCGGCCACATAAGAGGCCACGATGTTCTGGGCCAGCTGCGTATTGGGACCGGCAGCCGGGCCAAACGGAGTCTCGATGCGCTCGTCAAAAATGGGAAGCGCACCCTCCTGGTTGGTCGTGACCATCTTACGCACGCCAAAGATGGCGTCCTGGGTCTTGTGCTCCTCGATGATCCAGTTCATCAGCTGCGAAAACGGGATCGGCCTCATGATGTCGCTCATAGTGAGCTCCTCTCTGTAACGCCCGGCGAGACCGCGCGACGGGCGCAAATACGGTGTAGCGCTAGCACAGCGCCGGCGACCCCGCGGAGGCCGCCTATACGCGCGTCGGATGCGGCGAAACATCCGACGCGCGCGAATCTCCAATTGGAATTAGTACACGCGATCGTTGAGCGTGCTCCAGAGCTTCTTGGACTCGGCCATGGTCCACGCGTTGATCTTGTCCTCATCAATCCCAACGAACTCACGATCCTTGTACAGGACGCGGCCGTTGATGATGGTGGTGCGGCAGTTTTTGCCCATCATGCCAAAGAGCATGTGGCCGTCGATATTCTCCTCGCTCAGCGGCGTAAAGGGCTTGTAGTCCATGACGATGACATCGGCGGCAGCGCCGGCCTCGAGCACGCCGAGCTTGCGATCGAAGTACTTGCTCGCCATCTTGGCGTTGTTCTCGAACAGCATGGTCATGGCCTCGCACCAGCCCACGTTGGGCATGGCGGCGTTGTGGCGCTGAATGATCAGGAAGACCTTAAGGCTCTCGAGCATATCGTGGGTGTAGGCGTCGGTGCCCATGCACACGGGGATACCGCGGCGGAAGAACTCGAGCACGGGGGCGCAGCCCACGGCGTTGCCCATATTGGATTCGGGGTTGTTGACGAGCCAGGTACCGGACTCCTTGACGATATCCATCTCGGCAGGCGTCACGTGGATGCAGTGGCCGAGCATGGTGTCGGGACCCAGCAGATTGTGCTGCAGCAGGCGCTCGACGGGGCTGATGCCACCGCGGTTGAGGCGGGAGTCCCACACGTCATTCATGCCCTCGCACACATGGATGTGGAAGCCGGTCAGGCCGTTGTTGGCCTCGGCCATCTTATCCATGGTCTCGTCCGACAGCGTAAAGGTGGCATGTCCGCCAAACATGGCGGCGATCATGTGGTTGTCGTTATCGCGACGCTCCTTGGCGGCCCACTGGGCAAACTCGGCGTTCTCGGCAATGGCCTGGTCGCATTTTTCCTGGCCGCGGCGGTCGGAGACCTCGTAGCACAGGCACGAACGCATGCCCAGCTCCTGAGCTGCATCCTTAATGGTAAAGAGGCTTCCCGGGATTTCGCAGAAGCTCGCATGGTGATCGAAGATCGTGGTGACGCCATCGCGGATGGAGTCAAGAATCGTGGCATAGGCGCTGGCCTTGGTGCCGTCGAGCGTCAGGTTGTCGTCGATCTTCCACCACTGCTGCTCAAGATTCTCCAGGAAGTTGGTGGGGTTGCAGCCCTTAATGGCAAGGCCGCGGGCCAGACCCGAGTAGATGTGGGTGTGGCAATTGATGAGTCCGGGCATGATGAGGTTGCCCTGGGCGTCGACGTACTCGGCATCCGGGTACTTGGCCTTGAGCTCGCACTCGGGGCCCACTTCGACGATCGTATCTCCGTCAATGGCGACCGCACCGTTGGGAATGAACGGGGTCTGAGCGTTGCGAGTAAAGACGGAACCGTTAGCGACCAGAAGCATGAATGCTCCCTTCAACATCAGGGGCGGGGTTTGACACCTCTGACATGGCGGAGTGCGAAGCGCCGGCCTACACCGGAAACGGGCCCTCTCCCGTCAACGCTTCACCAAAGGGAAAAACCCTTTGAAGTGCGGCTTGGCGCCGCATGGCGTCGGCGGACGAGGCGATGCGCCCGCCGACGAATAGCACCGAATTGGTTACTTCTTGCTCTCGGGCAAGACCAGATCCACGGCAGCGTCCTTGGCAGCATCGATGTGCTGAGCCACGACCGGCGTCTGCGGAAGGATCAGGTTAAGGACAATGGCCATGATGGCGGTGGGGGTTACGGCATTGGAGCCGATGACGGTGGACACCCAGGCGGGCATACCCTCGCCGGCAAGGCAACCGCTGGCCATCCAGATACCCAGGCCAAAGACGACGGAGGTGCCGACGATGGTGGTAGTGCGCTGCGTGAGGCCCTCGCGGGTGAACATGCGCACGCCGTTCATGGTGATGGTGCCAAAGACGCCGACGGTCGCGCCGCCGATAACGGGCTGCGGGATAGCGGAAAGGACGGCAGAGAGCTGCGGGAACAGACCGGCGATGGCAAAGACGGCCGCGATGATCACAAAGACCCACTTGTTGACGACCTTGTTGGAGCAGATGATGCCCACGTTCTGGCCAAGGGCGCTGGTGGGAAGACCGCCCAGCAGACCGCCGACCATAGAGGTGAGGCCCTGGGACACGATAGCGCCGGAGAGCTCGCGCTCGGTGGGCATACGGTCGATGGAGCCCAGGCAGGCGGCGGAGACGTCACCGATAACTTGGATGGCAACCATGGGGAACACGACGGCGAGGGTAATGCAGACCTCGGGATCAAACTCGAGCGCGTAGGGCATGAGCTTGGGAAGAGCGAAGACCTGAGCGGTGGCGACGCTGGAGAAGTCGATCATGCCAAAGGGGATGGAGACGATCATGCCAACGATCATGCCAAAGAACACGGATCCCAGCTTGAGCGTGCCCTTGCCAAAGTTGGCGAGCGCAAAGACCACGGCGAAGGTGATAAGAGCGACGCACCAGGCCTGCGGGGTGCCCCACAGCGGCGTACCCATACCGCCGGCCATATACTTGACGGCCGTGGGATACAGCGAAACGCCGATGGAGAAGATGACCGTACCGGTCACGACGGGCGGGAACAGCCACTTGATCTTGCTGTAGGCCAGACCAAAGAGGACCGCGACGGCGCCGCCGACGATCTCGCCACCCAGCAGCGCACCAAAGCTAAAGCCCGAGGCACCCATGGCCTGCAGGGCCGGCAGGAACGCGAACGAAACGCCCATGACGATGGGCAGGCCGCCGCCGATGCGACGGAAGGGAGCGAAGGCCTGAAGGGCCGTGTCGATCGCCGAAAGAATGAGCGCGACCTGGATGATGTCGGTACTCTGCTGGCTATTAAAGCCGTAGACGCCGGCCATGATGACCGCCGGGGTAATGATGCCGGCAAACGATGCCAGTACGTGCTGAAGGGCACACGGGATCATTTCCTTAACGGGAGGCATGCCTTCGCGAGTGAACAGGGCTTCAGTACCGTTCGTAACCGTCTCCTGGGTCATTTGACCACCAATCCTCGAAGTAGTTGTTTTCGCATCTGACGCTCTATTGTGACGCAGTGCGGGGTTGAGGTTGTGCCTTCATTGCATATCGTATTAAAGATGATTCTCATTCTCAATAATAATTTTTTGTTATCAGACTATTCTTCAGCTGAAATTACGCATTTCCGCAGGTCAGGAAAGTGTCTGGTCAAAATAACATCTAACATTTCTTTTGGTCAACCGTTTACCGCTAAATTCCTACCGTTCGTCTGCATTACGCAATGTACCTGCGGATATACGAGATGATGGGCAGCGTGTTACCATGATAAAAAATTGTTATGAACACTTCGATAGAACCCAAAGGAGTTGCCCGTGAACGAGACCGTACGTCGCTTTTTGCCGATGGTCGATTTCCTGGAGCAGGTACTCGGTAAGAACAGCGAAATCGTCCTGCACGATTTCTCGGATCCCGACCACGCCATCGTCGATATCCGCAACGGTATCGTGAGCGGCCGCAAGGTCGGCGGTCCCGCCACCGATCTGGCGCTCAAGATCATGCACGACGCCAAGTATCGCGACCTGCCGTTTATTACGGGCTACGAGGGCCGCGGTGCCGGTGGCAAGACATTGGAGTCAGCGACGTACTTTATCCGCGAGAATGACGAGATCGTCGGCATGCTCTGCGTCAACACCGACCTCTCGACCGTGCGCTCCATCAACGCCATGGCACAGCAGCTCATGGCGTGCTTCGACGCGGCGCCGACGCGCACGGAGCCCGCCTCTATCGAGGTCGAAAGCCTTTCGGAGTCCACACAGGAGCTCATCGACCGCAGCATTGCCGAGCTGCTGAGCGCTCGCGGGCTGGATGTGACGTCGCTTGGTCAAAGCGACCGCGTGGACGTCATTCGCCACCTCAACGGCAACGGGGTGTTCATGCTCAAGGGCGCCGTGGCCTGCGCCGCCACCGCGTTGGGCATCTCGGAGCCCAGCGTCTACCGCTACCTGCAAAAAGTTCGCAAGGAGGGCTAACGAGCAAAATGGAGCGCGGCTCCACAAGCGATTCGTCACTTAACAAAAGACTCTGCAGCTCGCACGCGCTGCAGGGTCTTTTTGCATGTCATGTTTAGTTGTTGCCAACACCTTAGAGGGCGGCGACGACCTCGATCTCGACCAGACCGCCAGCCGGAAGGGCGGCAACCTGGAAGGCGCTGCGCGCGGGAAACGGGGCCTCGAACTTGGAGGCGTAGATCTCGTTCACGGCGGCGAAGTCGGCGATGTCGGCCAGGTAGACCGTGGTCTTGACGACATCGGCAAAGGTGGCGCCGGCAGCGGTCAGCAGGGCCTCGACATTGGCGAGGGACTGCTTGGCCTGGGCCTCGACGCCCTCGGGCATCTTGCCGGTCGCGGGGTCGATGCCCAGCTGGCCGGACAGGAACACCATGTTGCCGGCCTGGATACCGGGGGAATACGGGCCGATGGCGGCCGGTGCGTTATCGGAAGACACGACGGTCTTGCTCATGTTTTTCTCCTTACGATCAGATAGAGAGCGTGAGCGCGGCGTTCGCACCGGGAGGCACAATTCGGTCTGAACACCGCGCTTGATTGGGATAGTACTCAAGGTTTCCGTGCGATGCAAGAATATTATCAGCTTGCGAGAATATTTTATCGCCCAACGGTTTCTCCGAACCGCTGAACGGTTCTCATGTGGAGCAGCCAGTCCAAGCTGCTGAAGACTTTGTCCTGCTTAGGCTGCGGGCGTCGCCCACCGCAGCGACGCCACTATACTTTTGAATATCTGAGCATTTTGAAAGGCAGGATATGACCGCAACCGCCAGCCGAACCACCAACCGCAGGCCCGAGCTTTTGGCCCCCGCCGGAGGGCCCGAGCCTTTTGCCGCCGCACTCGCCGCCGGGGCAGACGCCATCTACTGCGGCATGGGCAGCTTTAACGCCCGCCGCAAGGCCACCAACTTTACCGACGAGGCCTTTGAGCAAGCCTGCCGCGCCGCGCATCTAGCCGGGTCGCGCGTCTACGTCACGGTCAACATCGTCATCAAGCAGTCCGAGATGGGCGATGCACTGCAGCTCATCCATCGCTGCTCCACGCTGGGCGCCGACGCCTTTATCATCCAGGACTGGGGCCTGTTCTTTGAAGTCAAGCGCACCATGCCCGGCATCGAGACGCATATCTCGACCCAGGCGAACATCCACGACGACCGCGGAACTATCTGGTGCCGCGAGCAGGGCGCCGACCGCGTGACTCTCTCGCGCGAGCTCTCCATCGACGAGATCGCCGCCATTCACAACGCCGCGCCCGATGTGGACCTCGAGGTCTTTAGCCACGGCGCCATCTGCTTTTGCTACTCGGGTCTGTGCCTGCTGTCGAGCTTTGCCATGGCGGGCCGCTCGGCCAACCGCGGTATGTGCGCTCAGCCCTGTCGCCTGCCTTACGAGCTGATCGACGAGAACGGCCGCTCGCTCTCCCCTGCCGGTCGCGAGCGCGCGCTGTGCCCGCGCGACACCAACACTTCGCAGCTTGTTCGCCGTCTGTATGACGCCGGCGCCGCATCGCTCAAGCTCGAGGGCCGCATGAAGGCGCCCGATTACGTGTACTCCATCGTCGATGTGTACCGTCACGAAATTGACGATATGCTGGCCGGAGCCACCGTGGCCAAGGACGAGGAGGCCGCCCGCCAGCGCCAGCTCAAGCGTTGCTTTAACCGCGACTTTACGCACGCCTATCAGGACGGCACCTCGGGCGACGAGATGATGAGTTACGAGCGATCCAACAACCGCGGCCAGATCGTAGGCACGGTGCTGGGCAGCCGTCTGGCCAACCGCGATGTGCGCGGGCTCAAACCCGACGACCGCCGTCGCCGCGCTGCCATCGCCCGCATTGAGCTGTTTGAGCCCGTGGGCAAGGGCGACCTGCTGGAGCTTCGCCACGATAACGAATTTGACCAGTTCCTGACCACCATTGCCGCTGATGATGCCGCCGCCGGCGACATCATCGAATGCCGCGTGCCCCGCAGCATGCCCGAGGGCTGCCGCGTGCGCGTGATTCGAAGCCAGCGCGCCATTGACGCTGCCGGCGCTGCGCTCAAACGCGATGTGCTGCGCCGCCGCTCTGTAGACGTGTCCGTTGTGGCGCGTCTAGGCGAGCCGTTTACCGTTACGCTCACCTGCTGTGACGATCCTTCGCTTACGGCCACGGCCACGGGCTTTACCGTCGAGGCTGCCAAGACCCGCGCCGTCGAGGCATCCGATCTGGTTGAGCACGTCGGGCGCATGGGCTCCTCTCCCTTTGAGGCCGCAAGCTTTGACGTTTCGCTCGACGCCGGCTGCGGTATGGGCTTTTCTGCCGTACACAAGGTGCGCGCCGCCGCTTGTAAGGCGCTGGAAGAGGCCATTCTGGCACCGTACGAGGAGCGCGCGAAAACGCTCGAGCTGCCGGCGATTGTAACCAGTGATTCCCGCCCCGCGCCCGAGCACTACCGCGATGAGCCGCAGATCTGCGCCACCGTCACCTCGCTCGAGGCCGCCGAGGCCGCTCGCGCCGAGGGTGCAACGCGCATCTACATGACCACCGACACGCTCGATGCGGCCGAGCTCTCCCCCGCCGATGCATTTGAGCAGGGCATCGTACCCGTGCTCGACGAGGTCTGCCGCGCCGTTGACCACGTACGCGTCGACCCGTGGGTTGTTGCCGGCGCCACGGTCGCTATTGGCAACATCTCTGAGCTTGCCCTGGCCGCCCAGGTTGGCGCCACGGCCGAGATTCGCTCTTGTCTGCCGGTGCACAACACGCCCTGCATGGAGGCGCTTGCCGAGCGCGGAGCCGGTGCGTTTTGGCTCTCGCCCGAGATCACGCTCGACGAGATTGTCTCGCTCGGCGCCGCCGCGCCCGCGGCTCTGGGCATCACTGTGTTCGGCCGCCCGCGCGTTATGACGAGTGAGCACTGCATCCTGCAGGTGGCCAATGGCTGCATCCACGATTGCGCTAACTGCCGCCTGCGCGCCCGCAAGCTGTCACTCAAGAATATCGACGGCAAGGTCATGCCCGTACGCACCGACATCCATGGCCGCTCTCGCCTGTACGACGCCTACCCCATCGACCTCACGCCGCAGGTTCCTCAGCTGCTCGATGCCGGCGTGCGTCGTCTCATGGTAGACGGAACGCTGCTCGAGACAGATGAGGTGGGCCGTGCCGTCGCCCGCGTCCGTCGTGCCGTCGAAGCAGCACAGGCCGGCCGCAAGCCCGCCGCCCGCCTGCGCGGCGCCACCTCGGGCTGCATGTTTGTGGGAATTAGCTAACCGAAAGGCTTACACG
The DNA here is from genome assembly GCA_900544065.1 of uncultured Collinsella sp. Taxonomy (GTDB): domain Bacteria; phylum Actinomycetota; class Coriobacteriia; order Coriobacteriales; family Coriobacteriaceae; genus Collinsella. The sequence goes on along the minus strand of UQTR01000015.1, from coordinate 10,370 downwards.
TGAACGAAGAACCTCAAGTCCTTTACTGCGACGCCTGGCTCATGGCCATCGACAAGCCCGCCGGCATGATCGTCCACGGCGACGGCACCGGCGAGCGCACGCTCACCGACTACGCCAGCGACCTGCTGCTGGCGATGGGTGACGGCTTTGCCGCGACCGACATGCAGCCGCTCAACCGCCTGGACCGCAACACCACCGGCGTGGTGTTGTTTTCGCTCGACAAACAGACGCAGCCCGCCTTTGACCAAATGGTCATCGACCACGCCTTCGAAAAGCACTATCTGGCGCTGGCCGAGGGCAAGATCGACTGGGACGAAAAGCTCATCGACAAGCCCATCGCCCGCGACCGCCACGATAGCCGCAAGATGCGCGTTGGCGCCAGCGGCAAGCCGTCTCAGACGCGCGTCAAGGTGCTCAAGCGCCTTAAGAGCCGCCGAGGCCTGCCCGCGCGTTCCTATATCGATGTCGAGCTGCTCACCGGCCGCAAACACCAGATCCGTGTGCACCTGGCCAGCGAGCATCACCCCCTGGTTGGCGACGACCTGTACGGAACGCCGCGCCCCTGCGGCCTGATGCTCCACGCCCACAGCGTGTCCTTCACGCATCCCGTAACCGGCGAGTACATCCACATCGAAGCCCCCTGCCCCTGGGAGCCCTAAACCACCACAATGGGGACAGGCACCTTTGTGGCGGTTTAGCCGCTATGGCTCAGCCGCGGTCCCAAAACGTCTCGATCTGTAACAGTTAGAACCCATTTTCCGGTCTATCTGTTACAGATCGAGACATTCGAATCCCCTCAAGGGAATAATCTCAATCTGTAACAGTAACTCGGCAAAATCAGTCCCAGATGTTACAGATTGAGACAAAGGGACGGCGCGGTTCGTAAGTATCTCGATCTGTAACACCTAGCCCACTTTTAACGGTCCAGTTGTTACGGACTTAGACAAACCGGCAGACAACGAAAGCGGCGACGCCCGTGATGGACGTTGCCGCTTTTCTATTGAGAAAACTACTCGGTTTTCGTTACTAACCACCACAATGGGGACAGGCACCTTTGTGGTGGTTTTGGCCTTAGCCCGTCCCTTGCTGTTAGACCGTGATGACGTTGTCCATTGCCCGGTACTTGGCAGGGACATCGCCTGCGGTAATAATCGTTGCGTCACGGAAGTCCGCGAACTTGACGGGCGCCACCATGCCAAATTTACTGGCGTCCGAGATTACGAAGCGCTTGGCCGTATGGCGCATCGAGATACGCTTTACTTGCGCCTCCTCGATATCGGGCGCCGTGAAGCCCTGCTCGGCGGCAATGCCGTTAGAGCCCCAAAAGCCACAGTTGAAGTTGTAGCGGTCTAAGGTTGCCAAGGCATCGGGGCCAACGAGCGCCTCGGTCTCGGGTTTGAGCTCGCCACCCAGCACCACGGTACGCATGCCGCGCAAAGCAAGGCGTTGAGCATGGAGCACGGAATCGGTCACATAGGTGACATCTTCAAGGTGTGGAAGATGCTCGATGAGCCTGAGCGTCGTCGAACCCGAGTCGATGTATACAAAGCTCTCGGGCTCCACAAGTGCCGCCGCACGGGCGCAGATACGCTCCTTGTCGTCGTTATGGAGGTCGCTGCGCTCATTAAGCGTTAGGTCGCGTGTCACGTGCGCGCGCTCCAGACTTGTCGCGCCTCCGTGCACCTTGGCGATACGGTGTGCTCGGTCGAGCGTCTGCAGGTCGCGCCGAATGGTAGACGCCGTCACGCCCAGGGCTTCGGCAAGCTCCGGCACGGTAACCGAGCCGGTCTGCTGAACCATCGACACGATCGCGTTGAGCCTATCTTCCGCTAGCATCGCTTACTCCTCCTCGGGGTACACGACTCCCCAGTCGGCGCGCAGCTTGGTCATCAGCTCCATAACATCAGAAGCATAGCCCAGAAGCTCACGCTTAGAGTCGTCGCCGGCAACGGCCTTCTCAAGATCGGCCATCTCATAGCAAAGGGCGTAAGCCTCGGTGCCGGCGTGGACCTCCTCGCGGTGGCCGTCCGCAGTCCACACGATGGTCGCGTGATCGGCGCGCGGATACTCGTTGACCTCGATATAGCACTTATCGAAGCTAATAATCGAGCGCTTGGGTTGCTTGGAGTGGAGCGTGAGGCTCACAACACCCAGCTGCTGCTCGGCATTACGGCAGACGATGCCGCCCGCAACGTCAACACCGGTCTCACAGGTGTTGCCCAACGAAACGACCTCAATGGGCTGGCTTGCCATAAAGAGACGCATGACGGACAGGGCATACACGCCAATGTCGAGCATGGCACCGCCAGCAAGGTTGCGGTTGTAGAAGCGATTGGTCAGATCGCCGTACTCCTTGTAGCTACCAAAGTTGAGCTGGGCGAGGTTCATGCGACCAAACTCGCCGGCATCCATGCGACGGCGCAGCTCTTGATACAAGGGCATATGAAGCACCGTGGTGGCGTCCATGAGGACGACGTTGTGCTCATCGGCGATGGCACGCGCCTCGTCGAGCTCAGCGGAATTGAGGGTAATGGCTTTCTCGCAGAGCACGTGCTTGCCGGCGGCCAGCGCGTCACGCAGATAGGTGATATGCGTGTTGTGCGGCGTGGTGATATAGACGGCGTCGATGCCCGGATCGGCGTAGAGGTCCTCAACCGATTCATAGACCTTCTCGATGCCATACTGCTCAGCAAAAGCCTGAGCCTTGGACAGCGTACGGTTGGCGACGCCCGCAAGCTTGCGGCCGGCAAGAGCGAGAGACTGGGCCATCTGGTTGGCGATAACGCCGCACCCGATCACAGCCCAACGAAGCTCGGGAGCCGTAAAGATATCATCGGGGAATGGCTTGTCCTGGACCGAAGCGAACGCTGCTTTTGCGGCTGCCGCGGAGTCGAGTGGAGCCTGCTTGGAATCTACCATATGTGCCTCCTGTGTCATAGAACGTCTTGCATTTCGGATAGCTCTATATTCGCACAAACACGCGCGTCTGTGCGCGTTTTTGCGTATCTCACCGCTAAACGGTCATTTTTGTCCCGTAAACGGCGCATCTATACGCATATTCACGCAATCCCACGCACGCAAATACGCACAAATGCGAACCGGTCATTGCTCAGAGACAGGGGCTTATGCTTAGAACTCAAAAGACAGGATGATCCGCTTCGCCTTCGCTCATGGCGCGCTGCAGCTCTAAGGACCGTCCCAAACTGCCGACAGAAAAGGAACGTTCCAAACTGCAGACAGAAAAAGAACGTCCCCAGGCGCCGGCATTTCAAGAGCACTCATTTAAGTCTGTCCCCAATGAGTGGGAGTAATCAGAGACCCTTTGCGAGGGAGGCCGGACGTGGCCTTCCTCGTTTTTATTCATGGACTTTAGTCCGTGCCGCGCGGCACGCGCGGCATAGAAAGCCACCCGCTCAGCGGGTGGAGGCCAATTTCCGCTACGCGACAAAAACCTTCCCCCTAGCATGAGGATTGTTCAGGTCATCATACTAGGGGGAAGGTGATTGCTGTGGCCCAGAAAGCCAACAGCCTCGCGTACACGAAATGGCTGTGCAAGTACCGCATCGCACCGAGGTCAAGCTCATCGCCGCCATCGTCGAGAAGCACCCCAAGGTGCGCTTTGCCGCGAGCCGCACCTCGGCCCACGCCGACCTCTACGACCGCATGGAGCAGGCCCTGTGCGAGTGCGTGGCCAACGCGGTGGAGGTCGTCCGCTCCGACATCAGCCCCGCGCTTCTTGTCCACACCGGTCCAAACCTCGTGGGTGTGGCGGTCCAGGGACTCTAGCGGAGGCGGGGCGTCCTGCCCCAAAAACAAATGCAAAAGACGAGCACTTCTTGCCGCTCAATTGGCAAGAAGCGCTCGTCTTTTCTTAACGCGTTGTATGGCGGAGAGAGCGCAAGTTACGCGAGCGCCCTTCTTGCCAGCTCGGCCGCGCCGAGGATTCCTTGGTCGCCGCCGCAGCCCGGGGCGCAGATGTAGCTCTCCATGTCCTTAAGCTCGGCGGTCTGGATGTAGCCACCCAGATATTCGAGGGTCTTCTTGCGGACGATGCCGTAGAGCTGCTCCTGGTGCATCACGCCGCCGCCGAGGACGATGCGGCGAGGCGAGTACATGAGCACGAGGTTCGCGCACATCTGCCCCAGATAATCCCCCTCGAGCGCCCACACCTCATCGTTGTCCGCGAGCTCGGCCGCGGGCTTTCCCCAGCGCGCGGCGATGGCGGGGCCGGAGGCGAGCCCCTCGAGACAGCTCGCGTGGCTCGGGCAGACGCAGCGTCCCTCCTCGGTGGGACGGGTCCTTACCAGCATGTGACCGGCCTCGGGGTGCAGCATGCCGTGAAGGAGTCTGCCCGCGCACATGACGCCCGCGCCCACGCCGGTGCCGATGGTCACGTAGACGGCGTCCTCGAGCCCCCTGCAGCAGCCGAAGACCACTTCGCCGAGGCAGGCAACGTTCACGTCCGTGTCGTAGGCCACCGGAATCCCGAGGGCGTCGGCGAACGCGGCGCGAAGACCATGGCCTCGCCACGCGAGCTTGGGCGTCTGGAGGATGGAGCCGTAGCGCTCGTCGTTGGGGTCGACGCAGGTCGGGCCGAAGGCGCCGATGCCCAACGCGTCCACATCGCGGGCGGTGAACCACTCGATCATCTGCGGGACGGTCTCGGCGGGCGTAAGCGTCGGGGTCTCCATACGGTCGAGGACCTCGCCGTCGCCGGACACCACGGCACAGACCATCTTGGTCCCGCCGGCTTCGAGGGCGCCGAGCCTCATTTGCTTTTCGCTCATGTGATCCTCCTTACAAAGGGACGCCCACAGTCATGGTCAACCGCGGGCGCCCATAACGTTGGCTTGTTTCGAGGCGACCCTACCTGGGCACGCGGTCCTGCCTTGCGGCAAACGGGGCGAGCACGGCGTGCGGCTCGCTTTGGTACCAGTAGGCGACGGTGGAGATGTCGTCCTCGCGCTCGTAGAGCTTGATGTCGTCGTTGCCGAGGTCCTGGAACGTCACGCGCAGGTCCTCCTTGAACGAGATCGGGTCGGGAAGGTGCCACCTGTAGAGGCCGTGCCTGGGCAGCGCGTCGTCGTTAGTCGCGAGCATCGGATTCGGGTTCGGCTTGCCCGCGCTGAAGCGGTCGCGCGTGGCGTCGCGCGTCGAGCGGTACGGGTAGCCGGCGAACAGCGTGTTGAAGCACTGCGCCTCGGGCAGCGCGTGGGGCGGCCTGTCGAGGAAGGCCCAGGCACCGCCGAAGTAGTCCTCGGCTCCCGTCGAGGTGACCGTGGGGAACTCCTCGTCGCCGTCGAGGAAGAACTTCATCTCGCCCTCGCCCCACCAATAGCGCTCCAGGGCGCACAGGGCCATGTAGGTGCCGACGTAGTAGCCCTTGCCGCGCACGCCGTCGAGCACGGTGTAGTCGACGCCCCTGCGGGTGCTGCGCTCGCGGTTAAAGCGGGCGTGGAAGTACATGGCGTCGTCCGGCACGTCGGTGAGCGCGTAGTTGAACGTGTAGAAGATGTACTTAATGAACCCGGGGTGCTCGCTCGTAAGCGTGACCTTGGCGTGCTTCCTGAAGGGCATCTCGAAGTAGCAGTTCATGCCGCCCGTCGGGTTCACGCAGATGGGCATCGAGTTGACGATGGCGCGCTCACCGAAGCCGTTGCAGAAGAAGTCGCCGACAGGGCACTCGACCGAGGGGGTCTCCTCGTCGTCCCAGTAGAAGCGCAGCACGAGGTCACGCATGACGAAGCTGCCGGCGGCGGTCTTGTCGGGGACGGTCATCCAGATGTGGCGGATGATGCCGGGGCCCTCGATGTCCGCGAGCGTGATGGTCTCGCCGGACTCAAGGGGCACGCAACACGAGCCCTTGCGGCCGACGCCGAGGTGGCTGGCCGACATGGCGGCGCGGCCCTTCTCGCCCGTGATGTTCTCGGGGGTGATGGCGCGGCTTTCCTCACCGCCGTGCATCCACACGTCCTTAAGGAACTCTCTCATCGTCGACCTCCTCTATTCGTCGTCGTCGCACTCGGCGGAACTGGCACCGTTCACGTAGATGATCTGCTGGCGCGCCTCGTTGACGAGGGCGTCGAAGTCGAGTTTCTCGTCGGGGCGCGCGAGCGCGACCGTCATGGCGAGCGGGAGGTTGACACCCGCGATCACGTGGATCCGGTCGGAGGCGAAGCGGGAAAAGCGCTGGTTCACGCTGCCGCCGTACGCGTCGGTGAGGACGACGACCTCGTCAGTGCCCGAAAGAGCCGCCTCGACCGCCGCGTCGAGCCCCTCGCCGTTGTCGTTCACGTAGGCGCACACGGCGTTGACGGCGTCGCCCTTACCCGTAAGGAACTCGAGGGTGTCCTTGAAGCCCTGGGCGAGAAGGGAATGGCTCGCCACAACTATCTTTCTCATTGATTCACCAATCTCTTGGGTCGAAGCTAGGCGAGGATGCCGGCGGCGGAGGCGACCATCGCGAGGACGATCACCACGAGGATGAGGGCCGTCATGCTCGCGTTCTTCTTGGTAAGAAGGTAATACGCGCTTCCCGTGATGGCGGCGGGGATCATGGCAGGCAGGATCTTGTCGAGCAGCGGCTGAATCTCCATCGCGACGTCGCCGAAGCTGAAGCTAATCGGGCAGGTGACGCCGATGACCGAGGCGATGAGGCAGCCGACCACGGTGAGGCCGAGCACGGAGGCGGCGGCAGTGAGGTTGGGAAGCTTCTCGCTGAAGTCGGTGACGAGCTTCACGCCCTGCTTGTAGCCGAACTCGAGGGCGTGCATGCGGACCCAGAAGATGGCCAGGATGAGCGCGAACCAGATGCCGGCTCCCACGGGGTTGCCCTCGATGGCCATGTAGGCGGCGATGGAGCCCATGATGGTCGGGATCATGGTCATGAGCAGGGAGTCGCCGACGCCGGCGAGCGGTCCCATGGTGCCGATCTTCAGGTCTTGGACGGCGTCCGCCGCCGCTAGGCCGTCGCGCTCCTCCATGGCCACGCAGGCGCCAAGAATGATGGCGGCGAGCCAAGGCTGGGTGTTGTAGTAGCGGAAGTGGTTGTTGAGCGCTTGCTTATAGTCCTCGTCGTTCGTGTAGATCTTCCTCAGGACCGGCGAGAGGGCGTAGGCGACTGAGGCGCCCTGCTGGGTCTGGTAGTTGAAGGTGCACACGCTCATGAGCCAGCGCCAGTTCGCGTTGCGCAGGTCCTTCTTGGTGACCTTGTAGCCGGAGGGCTTGCCCTCGGCGACGGCGGTGATGTTCTCGTTTTCCATGGTTACTCATCCTCTCCGATGAAGGCGTCTGCGGAAGCGTGGGCGGCGAGCTCGGTGTCCCTCTCGGCACGCTGGTAGAACGCAATCGCGAGGGCAACGCCGACGATGGCGGCGCCGATGATGGGCACGTTCAGGAAGGCCGAGAGGAAGAAGCCGGCGAGCAGGTACTGGAAGTACTTGGCGGTTGGCATGTAGCGGAGCAGCATGGCGATACCGACGGCCGGGAGCATCTTGCCGGCGAGGGTGAGGCCGGAGAGGAACCACTGGGGCATGACCTCGAGGAGCCAGTTGACGGCGGGCTGGCCGAGCGTCACGGAGACAAAGACGGGCAGGGCGGCGCACAGGCCGAAGAGCGCGGGGCAGACCCACAGGATGGCGTTCATCTGATTGAACTTACCCTCGTTGCAGAACTTCTGGGACTTCTCGACGACAAAGCCGTTGAGGATCTTGGCGACGACGTCGAGCTGGATGCCGAGCATGCCGACCGGCAGGCCGATGGCGAGGCCCGTGTCGGAGCCCAGGGTCACGCCGTAGGCGGTGGCGATGATGGCCATCGTGCCGTAGTCGGGAATGGAGGAGCCGCCGAAGCCCGCGACGCCAAGCTGCATGAGCTGAATGGTGCCGCCGATGACAAGGCCGGTCTTCCAGTCGCCCATGACGACTCCGGTGATGAGGCCCCAGAAAACGGCGTAATTGACGAAGATCATCGGGATGCCGTAGTAGTCCACGTGCTTGATGAAGGCCAGCAGGGTCAAAAGGACGACCTGCAGGATAGTGAAGTTGACCATATTTCCCCCTTAGATGAGGTCTGCGACGGAGACGGGCTTGTCGGCGGGCACGAACTGGGCCGTCACCTTGACGCCACGGGCGATGAGCGCCTTGTAGCTCTGGACGTTCTCGGCGGAGGCGTAGGCGCGCTGGGTGAGCTGGATGCCGTCCTCCTTGACGAGCGAGCCGCCGACGACCAGCGACGGGAGCTCGACGCCCGACTCGACCAGGCGAAGCATCGTCTCGGGCTCCTTGGCGATGACGAAGACCTTCTCGCGGTCGTACTTGCCCGCGGCGAAGTTCTTGAGCGCGGTCTGCTCGGAGATGATCGAAACGGCCATGCCCGCGGGGCGCGCCATCCTCATGGTGGACTTCAGGACCTCGTCGCCGGCGACCTTGTCGTCGATGACCATGACTCGGGTCGCGCCCGACACCGGGGCCCACTGCGTCACGATGATGCCGTGAAGCAGGCGATTGTCGATTCGTGCCATAACAACACTCATGTTTGCTCCTATCAAATGAAGTTTTGCGTTCGGTACTGCCTCGGCGCTATCCGGATTCGCGCCGGGCAAGGGGTTATCGGATTATTGAGGACGCGCGGTCAGCTTGCGGCGGCGCGGGGAAGGTCACTCGTCGAGCAGGAGGTCCGAGGAGCCGAGGCGCTCTTCTCGCGCCGGGGCGGCGCTCACGCTTATGTAGTCGAAGACATATGCGATCTCGCTTACGGGAACCTCTACGCGATAGCGCGTCGAGATGCTCGAGAAGCTCTGCCTGAAGGACTCGATGAAATCGGCGCGTTCCTCCTCGAAGCGGTCCTGGCCAACGTAGGTCTCAATGGGGTTTCTGGTAACAAGGCGCTCGACGAGACAGCAGAGGTGAACGTAGAGCCCAATGATGGCGTTGCTGCCGATCTTCTCGCCTGTCCTGCGCTGAAGCTCGTGCACGGCGCTCTCGATCTCATGGAATAGCCGCTCCGGGTCGAGGATGGTGATGGAGCGGATGACGTTCTGCAGCGTCATGTTCGAGAGCAGCTTCTCGTGGAAAGAAGAGAGCTCGGAAGCGTCAAGCCACCTGCCGAACACGGCATCAACCTTAGAGGCGGACGCCGTCGACATGATGTCCTCGAGGGCGACGAAGGGGACGGAGGCGACCCCGGGGTCTCCCGTGCCGATGACGGCGCAGACGCGGTGCTCGGAGAAAACGGCGTCGTTCGACCCGTTCGCGACGAGCTGCTTGAAGGGCCTCGTGAGCAGGCGCGCGCCTATGGTGCGCGGGAGGCTCTGCGAGACGAGCTGGCGTATCCTCTCCGCGGCGTCGACCCCGGACTCGGAGCAGAAGACGATGGCGTCCTCACGGTTGACGCGCTCGATCACCTTGCAGTGCGTCACGCACGCGGCGGTCGCATCGCCAAGAACCTCGGCGATGGACTTGCCGCCGAGCAGCCCGACCCCGATCTCGAGCGCAAGACCGGTAGAGACGTTGTTCACCACGCCGATAGTGGAGTCGGTAACGTTCTCGAGGGCCTTATAGGCCTCCTCCAAGGAGCCCATGTCGACGAGGAACACGACCCCGGTGCAGTAGGAATGGCGGTCGACGAGGCGCTGGAGCGGACCGACGATGTCCTTCAGCTGCTGGTCGTAGGGCATGTCGACAGCCTCGTACACATGCATGCCGAGCATACGGTTCGCCGCGTCGGCGATGCTCGTCGCCGTTGAGTAGCCGTGGGACAAGATGACGCAGAGCGTCCGAAGGGCCTTCGCATCGCGAGACTCCGATGCGACGCACAGCGTCAGAAGCGTCTTCGTGAAGTGATCGAGCGAGATTCCCAGCGCCCCTTCCACGTCTGCGGCGACCTGATCGGAGACACTCGAGGCAAACGGCAATTCGGAGGTCACGGCACCGAGGAGATGGGAGATTTGCTCCGCACAGGCAGACTTTCGCTTAGCCAGGCCGATACCCGGCCACAACTGCAGGCAAATCTCCTGGGCCAGTAGAAAAGCGACCTTCCTCGAAAGCTCGATGCCATAAGAAGAGCCTGCGTCGGCAAGGACCGCGCCCACGACGCGCTCGAAGGCGCGCGACCTCGAGGAGGCGACGCCGTGGTCGAAGATCAAGTGATCCTCAACGCCGCGCACAGCGGAGACAGCTTGCGAGACAAGCTCGGAGACAGAGAGCTCCCCGGCGCAGAATCGCTCATCGAGGGAGCACAGGGCATCGAGCGCCTGCTCGACCGGCCCTGTGCTCTCGGCGGCATCCAGAGACGCGTCGATCAGAACGCCATCGTCGGGCTGTTGATCGATCTGCGCGGAGGAGAGGAGCCCGCTGGGAAGAAGATACGGG
>UQTR01000014.1 GCA_900544065.1 uncultured Collinsella sp. | reverse complement strand
GGCCCTGTCCCACATGAGACAGGGCCCGAAACTCTCATGGAGCCAGTGACAGGAATCGAACCTGCAACCCACTGATTACAAATCAGTTGCGCTACCGTTGCGCCACACTGGCACACTTGGCGCTTTCGCGCGAAGCCAGTTAAGAATAAAGGAATTGCGGACGAGGCGCAACAGGCCCTTCACCCGACCACATCTCAAAACTATTCGCCAGAACGAATAGTTTTATCCGTTCGCCAAAACCAAAAACTATTCGTTTTGGCGACGGCAACCCACAGTCCATTGATTACAAATCAACGGGCCGGCCAATTGGGAAACAGGTCTCTATGGATAATCCCTTACCGGCCGCGAAGGGCCTTGAGCTTTGCCAGGGCCTCGGGGCTCAGGCGGCTGCCCAGAGTCATCTTAATCTGGGGCGCCTCCTCGGCCTCGTGCACGTCGTTGTCGATCTGCTTGAGCTCGTCCACCAGCATGCGGCTCGAGATGCGCGTGACGCCCTTGCCCATGACGACGGCTTGGATCGTGCCGTCGCTCGACACCACGGAGCATGCACGGCCTTCCTCGCGCGCTTCGATGCAGAGTTTCTGCACCACGGTGTCTGCGGAAACGCCCGTCGGCGAAAACTCAATGCGCACGCCGCGGGCCGGCAGGTTGGGGCGCTCGCTGGAGATGTTGCCTGCACCGTCAAAGACGATTACGGCCTCATAGCGACCCTGGGCAAACGCCGCCACGTCGTTGATGAGTGCGGTACGCGCCATGTCGTGCACGTCGCTGGAATACGGATCGTCGGAATGGTCGTACACGAGCTTTTCGTAGCGCGGCGTGCAGTGAATCACGTTGTAGCCGTCGACCACCAGCAGCTCGGGCTTATTGGAGTGCACCGTCGAGACCGGATCGGCGATAGCCTGCGCAAACGCATTGCCGCCCACGCCATAGGTCGCGGCCGAAACAATTGGCTTGGCCGAGCCCTCGCCAAAGCGCTTGGCCTTGGACTTGGCGCGGTTCTTCTTGGACATGCGCTACTCCTCCCCCATGAGCTCGCCGGCATTGCGGCGCAGCCACTCAAAGCACAGCGCGGTGGTCGCCTGGGCCACATTGAGACTCTCGGTCATGCCGCGCTGGGGAAGCTTGGTCAAAAAGTCGCATTTCTCGAGCACCAGGCGCGAGATGCCGTCGCCCTCGGAGCCCATGACGAGCGCAACGCGGCCCTCAAAGGGAGCATCCCAGCAGCTGCCCTCGGCGTGCTCGGAAGCACCGCCCACCCAAAAGCCGGCGGCCTTGAGGTCGTCAAGCGCTCGGGCGATATTGGGAACCTGCGCGATGGGCAGGTGCATGACGGCACCAGCAGAGGTCTTGTAGCTGCCCACGGTCACACCGGCGGCGCGCTTGTTTGCAATGATGACGCCCGCCGCGCCCACGACCTCGGCGGAGCGCACGATCGCACCAAAGTTGCCATCGTCGGTCACATGGTCGAGCACGACGACGAGCGCCGGTCCGTCACCCGCGCGATCGAGGATATCGGCGACATCAGCATAGGGGAAATTTCCCACCTCGAGCGCAATACCCTGGTGAGCGCCATGGCTCGACAGCACATCGAGCTGCGCGCGCGGCACATACTTAATGCGGACACCCGCGGCGTTGAGGTCATCGACCAGACGAGACAAAGCAGCATCGCGCTCCCCGCCCTCGGCGATGAGCGCGCACTTGATGGGAAAACCAGTGCGCAGCGCCTCGGCGGCAGCACGACGACCTTCGATAAACTCGCCCTTGGGAGCCTGGACAGTGTCGCGGTTACGATCTCGCTGCGGACGCGCAGCCTGGGCTTGGGAGCGCTCGCGCTGGCCCTTGGGAGCGGCAGCGCGGTCGTTGCGGCGAATCGGACGCGAGCCAGAAGCAGCCTGCTTGCCTCCACGCGATGCACGCTTGCGATTGTCGGCCATAAGGCGACCTCCTAAATACAACTATCAAACGAAACAAATAGACCGACCGCCCGAGGTGCGGCAGATTGCCTTGAAAGAGGAGGGCATAGACCTTGAGGTCATGCCCGACGATTGAAAGGCAAGGTGCCGTGGCTCGGGCGGTCGGCACGGGTTTTCCAAGTGTCCGAGATGGCCGTGAAAGAGGAGCGACGCGTACCTGAGTACGCGAACGACGGTTTGAACGGCAAGGTCGGGTGCTTGGAAAACCCGCGGGGATTAGAGAGTCTTAATACGGGTGCCCGCGGCAGTATCCTCGATCGTCAGCCCGAGGTCCTTGAGCTGGTCGCGGATGGCGTCGGCCAGATCCCAGTTCTTGGCGGCGCGGGCCTCGGCGCGGGCCTCGAGAATCTTGGCAGCGGCCTCGTCCACGTCGTCGCCCGTGTAGTCGACCAGGCCGGCGGCAACGCCCAGCAGACCCAGCGGCAGCTCGACCTTGGGCTCGGGGAGCTCAACGCCAAACGTATCGAGCAGCTCGGCCAGCGTATCGGCGGCAGCCAGGACTGCGGCCTTGTCGGCAGCATCGCCCGCCTGCTCCAGGTACTGGTTGCACTCGGTCACAAAGCCAAAGACGGCACCCATAGCGCCGGCGGTGTTAAAGTCGTCGTCCATGCACTCCTTAAAGGTGACACGGGTCTCGGCGGCCTTGGCGGCAAACGCCTCGGATGCTGCCTCATCGGCATCGGCCGTCGCATGGTTCGCAGCCCAGCGCAGGTTCTCGACCGTACCGGCGATACGCGTGAGCGAGTTCTCGGCACCCTCCAGGCGCTCCCAGGAGAAGTCAAGCGGCGAGCGATAGCTCGTCTGCAGCATCAGCAGGCGCAGGGCAGCAGCGGAGTGCTGCTCGAGGACCTCGGCCAGCGTAAAGAAGTTGCCGAGCGACTTGGACATCTTCTCGCCGTCAACCAGCAGCATGCCCGTGTGCATCCAGGTGTTGGAGAAACCCTGGTGCCAGGCGCAGGTGGCCTGGGCGCACTCGTTCTCGTGATGCGGGAAGGCAAGGTCGGAGCCGCCGCCGTGAATGTCGATCGGGGTGCCCAGGTAGCGATGCACCATGGCGGCGCACTCGGTGTGCCAACCGGGACGGCCTTCGCCCCAGGGGCTCGGCCAGCTGGGTTCGCCGGGCTTAGCGGCCTTCCACAGGGCAAAGTCGAGCGGGTCGTTCTTGTCCTCGTTCTCCTCGATGCGCGCGCCAACCATAAGGTCGTCGATGTTGCGGCCCGAGACCTGACCATAGTTGGGATCGCTGCGCACGGCAAAGTACACATCGCCGTTATCGGCTGCGTAAGCGTGGCCCTGCTCGATAAGCGTCTTGATCATAGCGATCATGGGGCCGATCTCCTTGGTGGCGCGGGGGCGCACATCGGGATCGAGCACGTTGGCGGCGCGCATGACGCCGATGAACTTGTCGGAGAACTCCGTCGCGACCTCGGCAGCCGTACGGCCCTGCTCGTTGGCGCGTTTGATGATCTTGTCATCGACATCGGTGAGGTTCTGGGCGAACGTGACCTCGTAGCCGCTCGCGATGAGCCAGCGTCGAATCACATCGAAGCTGATGAACGTGCGGGCATTGCCGATGTGGATGTTGTCGTAGACCGTGGGGCCGCACACGTACATGCGGACCTTGCCGGACTCGATGGGCTGGAACTCTTCCTTTTTATGGGTAGCGCTGTTGTAGATACGCATTCGTTACTCCTTAACGGTTTTCTGTAGCAGGCAGACGGCCCAGGCGCCGATCCCCTCGCCCTGGCCTTCCCAACCGAGCTTTTCGGTCGTGGTAGCGGCGACGCCCACATTTTCGACGTCAACGCCCAGGGCATGGGCAAGGTTGGCGCGCATGGCATCGCGGTGCGGGGTGATCTTGGGTTGCTGACAGGCAATGGTGCAATCGGCATCGACAAACTCAAAGCCCAGCTCGCGCGCATAGTCCATCACGCGAGCGAGCAGCACCATCGAATCGGCACCCTCGTAGGCGGGATCGGTGTCGGGGAATAGCTTGCCGATGTCTCCCCCGCGGCAGGCGCCCAGAATGGCGTCGGCCAAGGCGTGCGCGAGCACATCGGCATCCGAGTGGCCCAGCAGGCCGCGCTCGTAGGGAATGTCGACCCCGCCGATGATACATCGACGCCCCTCCACCAGACGGTGGACGTCGTAGCCGTGGCCAATGCGCAGGTTACTGAACATGGGGTAGGTCCTCTCCCTCGGCCATGCGGCCGAGCAGAATCGCGGTTACGGGACGCAGGTCCTCGGGCATCGTCACCTTAAGGTTATCGCGCGGGCTCTGGACGCAGCGAACGCGTCCGCCCATGCGCTCAACCAGCGACGAATCGTCGGTACCGATAAAGCCCTCGGCAATAGCGGCGGCGTGGGCACTCTTCATGGCGTCGACGCTAAAGATCTGCGGCGTCTGCGCAGCCCAATAGAGCTCGCGCGGCGGCGTCTCGACAATATTGTCACCGTCAACGATCTTGAGCGTGTCGATCGCGGGCTGTCCGCAGACGACACCGTCGAGCGAGCGGTCACCCACAAGCACGTCGATAGCATGGTCGATGGCCTCGGTCGTGATGAGCGGACGGGCGCCGTCGTGGATGGCGACGTATTCAAAGCCCGCCGGCACCGCATGCACGCCGGCACGGGTGGAATCCTGGCGGGTATCGCCGGCATCGGCAAAGCTGATGGGCGTGTCGTAGTCAAACGGGCTGATGGCTAGGCGGCGCATCTCGGCACGACGCTCGGCAGGACACACCACCACGATGTGTCCGACCTTTTCGCTACGGTCGAACGCGCGAATGGACCAGCTCATGAGCGGACGACCCGCCACGTTGACGAGCTGCTTGCCGCCGGGGTTGCCAAAGCGCTGGCCGCTGCCACCGGCAACGACCACGGCGCATACGGGCGCCATTATGCGTTCCCCTGTTTGGTGCCCTTCATGCGGTACAGCGAGTCCGCAAGAATGGCAGGGTTGTTAACGCCAAAGTCGCCCAGGCGCTCCGGATCCTCGCTGATGTCGTCCATGAGCTCCTGCAGCGAGCCATACTCGTCGACGATCTTCTCGGCCACGCCGTCGCGCACGACGGACACGCGCGAAAGCGTGCGCAGGCCCAGCGGCGTCATGACGGAGTCCTCGTCCAGGTCGTCGTAACCCAGAACCGCCGCCACATGCTGTGGGTCGGACAGGTCCTTGGGCGTCATACGGGCAAGCTCTGCGCGGATCTTCTCGGCGTTTGCCTCGGAGGAATCACTCGCGTAGTCGCGAATCATCAGGTCATACTCGGTATCCATGCTGGAGCCGGCGAGCTGCTCGAGCTGCATCTGCACGAGCTTGCCCTGGTTGCCCAGCTTGACGATGCAATCCTTAAGCTCGGTCTTTGCCTGCTGCATGATCTCGAAGCTCGAGAAAATACCGGTAATGTCGGCGAGCGTGACGTAGTCGTCGAGCTCGAGGGCCGTCAGGCGCAGCAAGGAGCGATCGAGCGACTGACGGGTGGTCTGGAGCGTGGCTACGAGCTGGTTGACCGAGCTCATGATGGTGGTGACGGGCTGGATCTCGTAGCTCTTGCCGTGGACGTACACATTGACGACGGCACGACGGGCCGAGACCGAGATCACGATGGCATCGGTGAGCACCGACATGCGAGCGGCGGTGCGGTGACGCATGCCCGTCTCGCTCGTGGCAAGCGAGGGATCGGGATTGAGGTGGAAGTTGGCGCGCAGGATCTGGGTGAGGTCGCCGTCGATGACGATGGCGCCGTCCATCTTGGAAAGCTCGAACAGGCGGTTTGAGGTAAACGAAATGTTGAGCGGGAAGCCGTCGTTACCGGCAGCGAGCACGTTTTCGGTGTCGCCGACGCAGATAAGGGCGCCCAGGTGACCGGCAATGATCATGTCGAGGGCGGTGCGGATCGGCTGACCGGGGGCAGTCAGGCGGATGGCCTGTTCCATACGCTTTTGCAGCTCGTTCTTATCCAAGGCATCGCTCCCATCGTATACGCTCCATAAACGCTAAATAGTTTCTCACGGTTTGTCCCTGCGGCGCTTGCGAAATCCGATGCTTACAGAATGAGCGAACACAGCTGAGAGCCCCAATCCAAATGAGCTGCTTATGTGGTAGCATCGGGATTCACATAAATGAGGGAGTAGTCGCGTGACCGGGTTCGCCTCCGGTAGCGCGGCAAGTCAACATACTGGCCGAAACGGTCTGGCTTGCCTTAATGAACGAGACTCGTGGTTGTGCGCACAACGCGTACGCCACGGGTCTTTTTTGTTGCTCCCCCACTAGAGGTACACGCGGGTTCGCCCGCAGAAAGGGAGCCAGACTATGGGACTCGTCGAGCTCGTATTGCTCGCCATCGGCCTTTCGATGGACGCCTTTGCCGTATCCATATGCAAGGGCCTTGGTATGAAGAAGATCAACCTTAAGGTCGCCGTGGTGCTCGGCCTGTTCTTTGGTGGCTTCCAGGCCGGCATGCCCGTCATCGGTTGGGCACTCGGCAGCCAATTCTTAGGGTTCATCGGCCCCATCGACCATTGGATCGCCTTTATCCTGCTCGCCTTCATCGGCGGCAAGATGCTGTGGGAGGCATTTACCGAGGACGATGACGAAGGCGACGGCAAGGACGCCGAAAAGATCGACCTGGGAGAATACCTGATCCTGGCTATCGCCACCTCGATCGACGCTCTGGCCGTGGGCATCTCGTTTGCCGCGCTCTCGGTTGACATCGTTCCCGCTGTATCGCTTATCGGCGTCACAACGTTTATCTTCTCCGTCGCCGGCGTAGCGATCGGCCACACCTTTGGCGCGCGCTACGAAAAACCCGCCACCATCGTGGGTGGCGTCGTACTCATCCTCATCGGGCTTAAGATCCTGCTTGAGCATCTGGGGATTTTGGCGCTGTAACGCCAAGTACAATCGCTCAAAACTCAACGCCAGCACAAGGCCTTATGCAGAGTTTTGCATGAGGCCTTTTCGTGCAGACTTTTGCATGTCATACTGATATGCAAAAGTCTGCATGTTGGAGATCGCCATGGATACCTTTCCCATCACCACGCCGCGCCAAGCTGGCATCTATGTGCGTCAGGCACGCGAGTCGCAGGGAATCACCCGTGCGACCCTCGCTAAAAAAGCCGGTGTTTCGGAGCGTCTGCTCGCATCGCTCGAGCTAGGAGACGCCACCGGCATTCGACTCGACAAGCTGCTGACGATTTTCAATGCTCTTGGACTGGCACTCGCCGCTCAAGGGGATATCGGCGAAGCGAAAAACGAGCGACCAGTCGACGCCCCGCATGCCAATCCGCTGCCTCGCAGCATCCCCAGGCGCCATCACACTCAACGTCCTCATCATCGCAACCGTCGTAGTACCCCCATTCCGGCTCTTGCAGATGCCCCCTTTACATCCGCACTCTACGACGAGGTCTTCGCCGATTTCGCCATGTCCAATCTCGGAGTCTCGATTGCCGCAAACGTATCTAACCAAACCAAGCCCGAAGGGAAATAGCCAATGGCCAGAACATCACTTCGGACCATTATTTGCGACGTACCTGCGGGAACGCTCACGCAAGATGAGAACGGTCTTATCAGTTTTACCTACGATCATGACTATGACGGGCCAGCCCTATCGACCAACATACCCGTATCGAATCGCACATACGGACAACAGGTCATGAATCCGTACCTGTTTGGCCTTCTACCCGACAGCGAGGACCAGCGAAAAGCGATTGCCGCCGAATTCGACGTTAGGCCCAACAATCCCGTTGCGTTGCTCAGCCATATCGGACTCGACTGTCCGGGCGGAGTGCAGTTTTGTGCCGAAGAAGATGCCGATGCCGTCCTGCATCGCGCTGGCGAATACCGCCCTATAGACGACCACGAAATTGCTCTCCGTCTCAAGTCGATCAGAGATGACCGCGATGCATCGTGGATGGGTCTAGATGAAAGTTGGTCGCTTGGAGGCAACCAGGGCAAATTCGCGCTCGCGTTCATAAACGGCCGCTGGTGCGAATGCATGGGCTCCTCGCCCACGACGCATATTTTCAAAAATGGCGTTATCGGATTTAAACTCGAGGCTCTGAATGAGTTTGTCTGCATGAAAAGCGCCCAGCGCGCCGGCATCGCAACGGCAAACGTCGAATATCGTATGTTTGAGGACGAACCTGCCCTCATTGTTGAGCGCTATGACCGCGTGAAAGTCGAAGACGGAACGATCAGGCGCCTACATCAAGAAGACCTCTGTCAGGCACTTGGGGTGATGCCCGCCCAAAAGTACACGGCAGACGGCGGCCCGACCACCCGCGACATTCAAGAGCTCCTCGTAAATACGAGCCACCATCAACTTAACCTGTATCTGTTTACGCAGATACTGTTCTTCAACGCCGTTATCGGTGCACCTGATGCGCATGCGAAAAACTATTCCCTGCTCCTTGGAAACGACGGCGCAGCCATGATGGCTCGAATGTACGATGTCGCGTCGGGCTTGGCGTATGAGCGCATGCGACGTCGGGCGCGCCTCGCCATGAGCGTTGGCGGCGAAAATCGTGTGGGGCGCATCGGTCCAGGCGCTATCCGCCGATACCACGGTATGGGCGACCCCGCACTGGAGGCGGCGCTCACCGATGCCGGGCTATCCGAGAAGTTTTGCTTTGCGACCATGATGGACCTCGCCTACGAGGTACCCATTTGCATGGAAAAGGTCATGGACGAATACGCCGACCTGCCCGGCATGGCGGACCTGCGCGAGCATATGCTCGGCCCCGTCCGCGAAAACTGCCAGCGCACCCTCGACCTCATCAAGGCGGATATGGGCTAGACGCCAATCAATTTCCCATTTCCCAAAAGAAGAGAGGGGGCACCTGTCGCAAAAGACCGGGTGTCCCCTCTCGTAATGTCATTTGCAATCCGCTAGCACGTGGCTCGGACTGCTGCTAACGCAATCTTTACGCAGCGAGGCGCTTGAGGACGTCGATGAGCAGCTCGTAGAAGCGCTCGGCAGAAGCGAGCTCCATGCTCTCGTCCGGGGTGTGGACATCGGAGAGCGTCGGGCCCACGGCGATGGCGTCCAGGCCGTGCAGGGCCTCGGCAAACAGGCCGCACTCAAGGCCGGCGTGAATGGACTCGATGCGCAGCTCGGAGCCAAAGAGCTCGCGATAGCTCTCGACAAAGACGTCGCGGACCGGCGAATGCTCGGCATAGCTCCAGCCGGGATACTCGAACTCAAACTTGGCGTCGAAGCCCAGGACATCGGCCAGCGTCTGCAGGCGGTCCTTAAACTCGTTCTGCAGCGAGGTGATCGAGGAGCGCGGGGACAGCATGATCTTGACCTCGTCGTCAGAAGTGGCAACCACACCGATGTTGGAGGAAACCTCGACGGAGCCGTCGGTGGCGACGTTGCGACGAACAACACCGTTAGGGGCAAGACGTAGGGCACGGATGAGGGCAAGCGCGGACTTCTGGTCCATGGCCTCGACCTCAGCGTCGTCGGCAATCTCGACGGTGCAGGTAAAGCCGGGGTCGAAGACCTCGAGCTCGGCAGCGACGTCGGCGATGATGCCCTTTGCGATCTGGGCCGCGGCCTCGGCGGCAGCGTGGTCGGCGTAGACCAGAACAGCCTTGCACTCACGGTTGATGGCGTTGTCCTTGGTGCCGCCGTTGAAGCTGACGATGGCGGGCTCGCCGGCAACCATCAGGCGGTCGATGATGCGGGCCATGATGAGGTTGCCATTGCCGCGCTCCAGGTGGATATCGCTGCCGGAGTGACCGCCCAGCAGGCCGGAGATGTCGAGCGTGAGGGTGCTACCGGTCTTGTGCTCGCGCACGATCGGGCAGGTGTAGGTAACGACGACGCCGCCGGCGCAGCTGACGGTGGCAACGCCCTCTTCCTCGGAGTCAAGGTTAATCATGGTGCGGGCGCTAATCTGGGACTTGTCGAGCGTCTCGGCGCCGACCAGGCCAGTCTCCTCGTCGGTGGTGAATACGCACTCGAGGGCGGGGTGAACGATCGAATCATCATCGAGAACAGTGAGCATCAGAGCGACGGCGATGCCGTTGTCGGCGCCCAGAGTGGTGCCGTTGGCGGTAAGGACGCCGTCCTTGACGACCAGGTCGATACCGTCGGTCGTAAAGTCGTGCTCGACGGAACCCAGCTTGTCGCACACCATGTCGATGTGACCCTGCAGCATCACGGTCGGGGCATTCTCGGCGCCGGCAGACGCGGGCTTGCGAATGATGACGTTGTAGACCTCGTCCTGGTACACATCGAGACCGCGCTCCTTGGCAAACGCGACCAGGAAATCGCTGATGCCCTTCTCGTTACCAGACCCGCGGGGGATCGCGCTGACCTCCTCAAAGAAATGGAACAGCTGGGCGGGCTCGTAGCCGGTAATCTTGTAGTCCATGGTGCCTCCTTGGCGCAACTGGTTAGACAGTAAGACATGCGCCTTGTATATTCCCAGACTTTGCGTGCATAAACCAGTCGAAAACGCCAAGCGCTCTCGCATCATCGGCTAACGGCGGAGAAACGTCACTTTATTAAGATAAAGCAGGTTAGACGGGCCGCGCGAAGGGACGTTGGGCCCTTCAACCAACCTCAACGCTTGATCAGCGTTTATGCATACGCCGTTGGTATGTTTAATGAGATTTTTATCCTCGGTCACCACGTAATCGGCATCGATACGATTGGCGACGCCCAGCATCAGGTCGTCCTCGAAATCGTTGTGATGATACTTGAACACAAAGGAGTCGAAGACCTCGTCTGCACCGACCGGGGCGATGAGGGCTAGCTCGCGCATCTGTCGAACGCATGCCCAGGCCGTTTCATCTGCCGCCGCAATGGCGTTATCACTCAGTGAGCCAGTCTTTCTTCGGCACTCCTGCTTGATTGCCGCCGAGACAAGATATGAAACGTCTTTGACCGAAAGCGACGAGGCAAACAGGGCAATCCGCTCCGAGGCGTCGGCAATCTCGATCAGATGGACGACATTTGCCGTACGGTCGGACCTGCCAGAAAAGTAATCCATCCATACGTTGGTATCGATTAACAGCTTGAGGACGCCTTCTGTGCTCATAGTTCCACCCACTCGGGATAGCGCTCCGCCATGGCCTCCTCATAGAGGTCGTCATAGTCTCCCGAGAACTCAGGGATGGGGATGCCGTATTTGAGGCACGAATCGCGAACGATATGGCTGCCTTGCGCGGCCCTTGATTCCATGCGCCGGGGCTCCACTCCGTCAGAAACCGGAGCCGCCGCGTCTCCCTTCGAGGGCATGCGTCCGTTAACGACCAGATACTCCCAAAGTGTCCGAACGGCTTTTGACGGCGTCATGCCAATATGCGCCAGAACGGCATCTCCGGCTTCTTTGAGCTGGCGATCTATGCGCACGTTCATCTGAATAGATTTTTTATCGAGCAATTCGGCTTCCATGCCTCATCCTTCAGGTTGCTATACATCATCCTGGACTTAGTATAGCATCCATAAGAGCGCAGCAATGCCTTACCGGGAGGTGTAGTGGCTTACATTTTCCGGTAAGCACCAACCTCGAACAGCTTTCCACCATGGCAGAAATTAAGACTCAAATGGGCTAACCTTCCGGCGTCTACAGCTCAATCACTTCGTCGCAAGCCTCAAGCAACTCGGGATCATGCGAGACAACAACCACTATATGATCCTCTTTCTTCTGTTGCAGAATATCAATGAACGCTGACCTACTCGCTCCGTCAAGAGCCGACGTCGGTTCATCGAATAACATGACGGGTGAGTCCTTAAGCAAAACACGAATAATCGCAATCTTCTGCTTCTCACCACCCGATATATTATGGTTTTGCTCGTCCAGCACCCCATCAAGACCATTGGGAAGTGTTGAGACCAGTTTGGTCAGACCAAACTGGTCTACAAGTCGCCCGACTTCAAGAATTGGACAATTATCGCCCGCGAGTAGCGTCAGATTCTCTCTGAGTGTTCCGTTAACGATATCAGGTTCTTGCTCGGCAATACCAACGACATACGAGCGTAGATTTATAGAATCAATCTGACTCAAATCAACCTCGTCATAAGCAATAGTCCCAACGCAATCATCGGGATATAGACCAGCTATGCCATCGAGAAGCGTGCTTTTCCCGCTTCCGTTTGCGCCCGACACGCCGTATAAGACCCCTCGATTAAGCGAGATGAGCTCTGGATAATCTATGATTCGATCGGTATCAGGGCGACAAATCGACAGGCCCTTGCACACAAGTGAAACAGGAGAGCCAATGCGGACAGAACCGTTCACCTCTTCATCCATTGCCCAAAGGCGCTTAAGGCGTTGGGCGCTCACCTTGCTCGCCTGGTAGCTTTTGCCCCAAGAAAGCAAGTTCACCAGAGCAGAATTGGCGCTCGAATAATAGCTCAATGCCGTCAGCAGAAAACCAACCGGCATTTTGCCTGCGACAATCTCACAGCCTCCAATCGCGAGCAAACAGAACTGCGCAAAGGAAAAAATCAACTGATTCGCAAGTTCGAACCGTGATCCGGCTTTTTGGTTAGCCAATATAGCTGGATAAAGACCATCGAAAGCCTTCTGCAGCCTCAAGGAATAGAAATCGAATAATGAATGGCGACGAAGAAAGGAGACGCTCTCCAGCTGGCTCTGGAGAGTCCCATAGAAAGCAGCGGTCTTTTCTTGAAACTCAAAGCCTCGATTGAACAGCAGCCCGCTAAACAATCGATAAACTACTGCCCCCGTAACGATGCAGGCTAGACAGGCAATCGCCATCGCAATGTTTATATTCATCAACATAATCAAGGAACAAACAATCGTTGCAACACCGCCAATGATATTTGACGCCGATGTTATTCCGAATATTATGAGATCGTTTGAATCGTGATTGATTTGCTGATTATAATAGCCCGCATCAAATCCGATGAAAAACTTCCGGGGCAAACGCTTGACGTGTTCAAGTGTGTCAGCGTTAAGTTGATATCCCGCATGCGCTTGAAGGTCGACATAGATTAGGGAAGTCCAATAGGCCAACACCGACCCCACAATGGCGACCACGCCAATCGCGAAAATACATAAGACTAGCGTCCGCAAACTAATTCCGAGGACATTTTTTGCCGCCAGCACATTTACAGTCAGTCCCAACAAATATGGTTCAGCAAGGCTGCACAGTTGAGACAAGACATCGAGAAGCAGATAGACATAAAGCCTTGGCTTATGGAGGAGATATATCTTCCAAAATCTAAACATCGTGATTTGCCTCATGCGAATACTGATAATTACAAGCCAACCGCATTCTCTGCCTTGCATTGAATTTAACGCTCGCGCATTTTCTCTGACCCTCCATCGCGGCGTGGGGACATCCGCCCATACAAGCCGGAAACATTACACACTCGCCACATACCGGGTCGTTTGGTAAATACTCCATCCATTTCAAATAGTTCGAATTAGCTTTCACACCTTCTCGAACATTTCCAACGGCGCACTCGCCCTTGCCAACCTCATCCCAACATTTAAAAAGTCTACCAAGCGGATCGATGACAAACGAATTAAGGGAAACCGCACAGCAGACACCTGGTTCATACGGCGTAAACGGAATAACGTTGAATCCGCGCTCGCTAGCTTTATCCATAAAGAACGTTTCAACTTGAGAGAACCCACGCTGAGAAAAACAATGAATGTCATTTGCGCAAGTATCGTTAACATTGTCGACCGCAGCAAGATAAATCGCGACTTTACCGCGAAGCCCTTTAGCGTCAAGCTCGTCAATCAACGCATCGACCTCTTTGCTATTGGACTCATCGACATTCACGCGAATGGTAATCTGAAGAACATCGGCACATGAGATTATATTGTCGATAATGGCATCATATGTCGGACGACCGTCGGCCGGGACCCTCCGCGAATCATGATCCCTCTTTGAGCCATCGATAGTGATTTGAACCGAACCGACCTGACAATCAGCAAGCTTCTGAGCAATTTCTCGCGTCAGGAGATATCCGTTCGTTACCATTCCGGCAGAATAAGTAGCGCCTGGCCTAATCGCCCCTCTCAGTTCTTTTGTCAGTCGCTCGATCATGTCCACACAGAGTAGGGGTTCGCCTCCATACCAGTCAACGTGAAGATCGTTGATCCCGGGATAGCCGGAACGCACGAATTCTGCGATATCCGTCATTGTCTCTTCTGACATAGTGGGGTGCGAGCAGCCCTTTTCATAGCAATAGGGACACCTAAAATTGCATGCCAGCGTTGGAGCAATCGTCAGTCCTAAATAGTCATTTGCAAACCTTGCCGACAAACTCTCAAGCATCAACATTCGCCGCTCGTCAACATCGTCATCTACCAACATGCCACCCATCTTAAGGGCCTCTTCGAAATCACCATCCAAGGCGGCAGCACCCTTGCGATATAAATTCAGCTCATTCGTGTGCGCAGCGTCAAGGTCGAGAACGCCACCAGACTGGGTATTGTAGATAGTGATACCGTTCACATCATTCTCTTCAATAACGTTAAATTCAGACTCTTTCATTTATATGCTCCGTTTTCTGATAGCACCCTTGATAGCCCAACAAAGTCCGAGGATGACAATGGGAACGACTGTTGCCAGCGCTACAAATAGCAACGTCCCCGGCACGATGAATTGAATTGGTCGCGGGGACGCAAGGGTCGCCAGCCATGTCAAGTGCAGTGGCATATTTGGATTCCCATACCCCAAATAAAGCAGCAGGATGATGAACGATAGAACAAACGCGCCATTTCCAAAGAGCGAGATGGCCAGGACGAGCAGCAGGCATAACGTTGTGCAAATCAAGGCAGCAAGAGACAGCCGAAGAAGAAACTCTCCGATCATATCCATCGTCATTCCTATGCCACTCGCGCTTTGGACCGCACCAACGAGTATCGAAAAGAGAACAAAACCACCGACAAGCGTGACAATCGAGACAAGAGTCCTTGCAACCAACAACTGTACTGTTTTCATTCCCCTTGCATAGGAAACAAGCCATTGAGATCCCGTTATCGGAGTTCGAAACGCATAGCCGATGACGAGAACAGCAACAATAGGAAAGAACAGAGAATGGGCAAGCGGTGCCACAGCGGAAAGGTAGCGAGCTCCATCTTTAACGAGGTCTCCCGGAATTCCCCCAAAACCATATTGTGGGTTTGGAAAGAAGCCCATAACACCGTCGCCAAGCCAATCGCTCGTTCCGTAGGCTCTCCATGGTTCATAAGACACAGAATAAAGCAATGCGAGCACGAAACCTGCCGCAATCAGCAGAAGAGGCGCTTTGCTCTTCATAACTCGATAGGCTTCAGCCTTAATCATATCTTCGCAGCGCATTTCTACCCCCTCCTCGCTTTGATTCCCATGACCCCGAGCTGCAACGAAACAACGGTGCAAATAACAGAGAAAAGAATGATCTGATTAATGGCTAGGCCTTGAAAGCACAGATTTCCAAGATGGCGTAAGTATGGTCCGACTGAGAGCCACCAGGGAATTAGCGTCGATGCGTGATTGGAAAAGACCACCAGCGTATATTCATCGGAGGCGAGCAGCGTCCCGACCAACACCAACATAATGCTAAGCGGTGCATTTCTAAGTAAATAGAAAACTGCCATCGACTGAGCTACTAATGCAGCCAAAATAGCATCAATCAAAAGCAACACGGGTAGGTATCTATCAAGAAACACCCGCCCATCCACATAGCAGCCAAGCGGAGATTTGAAGAGAGCGAATCCCGAAAACAGGTTGAACGCTGCTGAAGTTGCAATCGTCAGAACAAGCCACTTTGCGACAACGGCCTTTGCTACACCCGTCCCTTTCGCATACGTCACTTCAGAAGACCTGCTTTGATAATCCATGGCGCAGGAAATAACAATGCATCCGACTAGAACGAAAAACCACTCGTAGGTCATGAATAGTGCCGTCCGAACCGCCGAACCAGCCGGGTCAGTCTTGTCGAGGATGTTTGCAAAGAAACCAATCTGTTTGCCGACTCCCCCTAAATCAGATGTTCCATAAGTCCCATACATATTTGGATTACAGACATCTTTAACAATCCAAACTCCCCAGATCAACAACACGAAAAAGGCTGGATTTCTGAGCAACCGACGGGCTTCGCATCTAATCAGTCGCAGAAGTTGCATTATCTGCCTCCCCGATCAAATCCAAAAACCGCTTTTCCAGACTTCTGTCTTTGTAGGAGTTTTCTTCCTTAACGAGAAGTCTGCCTTGATGGAGAAAAGCAAAAGATGTCGCAACTTTCTCCAATTCATCTAGGTTATGGCTTGAAATGAGCACCGTTTTATCCCGTTTGTCCTTCAACGACAGCAGGAGATCACGCACCTCAATCACACCCACTGGATCGAGCCCGTTTATGGGTTCATCCATGATGAGTAGTTGCGGGTTGCCCAGAAGAGCCGTTCCGATATCCAGACGACGCTTCATGCCGAGCGAGTATTGTTTTACCGATGCATCCGCCGCATTTTCTAGGCCAACGGCAGCGAGCACTCGATTAACTTCACTTTTCGGCAGCCCCCACTCGATACAGCGTGAGATCAAGTTTTCTCGACCGGTTAAGTTCAAGAATGCCCCACAGCCGTCGGGGACGAATCCGATATTTCTGCGTGCTCTTGCCAGACCTGTTCTCCCAGACTCGCCGAAAAAACTGATTGAGCCTTTCGTTGCTTTAAACAAGCCAAGAAGAATATCAATCAACGTACTCTTCCCCGCGCCGTTCTCCCCAACGAGAGCGCACACTTCGCCCTCATCTATATCAAATGAAACATCAGACAACGCCCAGTTTTTGCCGTAGCGCTTTGATAGATCCTTGATTGAAATCGCATTACCCATGTCTCATGAACCTCATTAAAAAGGCAGCGCGGCCGACGGATGGCAGTTATCGACCACGCTGCTTACCCTCTGCTGTCTTAACCAGCATTAGCGTTCGCGTTGCTAGAAATGAACATATACGCCAAAACAGCTACAGCGCGAACACGGGTGGTAATTGCGGCAGCCACCACCGCCACCCTGCACGTTGCTACACGGATCGATTACCCAGTTCATAATTACCTCCTTTCGATTTATCTTCTGTTTTAATACTCCGTTATCGTATATCGATAACCTTATGATTTCAAGAACTATTTTCAAATAAATTAAGGCTCCTACCGATCGTTTGCGGTAGGAGCCTTGCGTGCATACGTGTTTGTCTTCTTGTCTTCTTATTCTGTTTTGTTATTCCTTAGAAAGATCTACTACGTAAACCTCTGTGGGCAATATCTCGGAGGGGTCGGGATTGCGTCTTTGCAAAATCTTATTCCGCGCGCGCGCGATGGTAAGTTCCTCAAGTTCTATTTCACTCACGCGACGGATCAAATCTCCCGGCTGACAATCCAACTCAACACAGATATCGAGCAATGTCTTCAAGCGTATGGCCTTAATTTTTGCATTACGGATTTTAGAAATGTTAGCTGGCGTATGCCCAGTCGCTCTTATTAGATCGGCATTTGTTTTCCCGGTCTTGAGCAAAAGTGTCTCAACCTCAATAATGAGATAATCCATGGTCAATCACCTAGACCAAATCATCGGACTGGGACTGCAAAAGCGCCCCATAGCGCCAGAAGATCGACAAAGCGAAAGCAACCATCATTGCAATGATGGATCCCACATCCAAAGTGATGCCTGAGTCACCAATCTGAAGGAGAGCGGAATTCATACGACAGCTCAACATACAATTACCCATCATTATTTTTAAATCGCTGCCAATCTGTAGAGAGCCCATCACGGCATTGATTGCAAATAGGCAAGCAATAACGGTAATCATCCGTGCATGTCGAATAGTAAAAGGCGATTGACGACGGGCGACATCGAAGCTGATGCTTAACAATGTGAACTCCCCTGCAAGGAGCAAAACCGCCCATAGCGCCAAGTTTGGGAGCGCGATGCTGCCGCCCTTACCAAGCTCAACGACCCCCTCGATTACCACTGCGCCGTTCAAAATACTTTGGCATGCAACAACAAATGCCGAACCAAAGACGGCGATGGTAGCGATGGCTATAAGTACCAGCACGGCACAAAGAACCATTCCGATTTTTCTCATGTTATCGAACGACATCTCAATTCTTTGAGCGCTATTCGCCATAGTAACTCCTTTTGCCATCCAGCAGAACTCTTTCAATTATTTTATCGTTACCGGAAACTCTTCTCTACAAGAAAAGGGGCGCACCTCCATCGGAAACGCCCCCTATCATGCAAGGTTATATTCAATCCCTACAGCGCGCCGGAACCGGCTTGCATCATGCCGCCGGGGCCCGAGGTCACGCCGCCGCTCACGGGCGCGGCGTTGCCGGTGTGCGGTGCCGCCGGGGCGGTATCGCCACCGAGCGTGCCAGCCGGACGCGGTGCCGGGATCTCGCCCGTGCCATGGCTAAAGACAAACTTGCCATCGGCCACGTCGCACAGGACGGTATCGCCCTCGCCCCACTCGCCGGCCAGAAGCTCCTCGGACAGCGGGTCCTCGATGAGCTTTTGAATAGCACGGCGCAGCGGACGCGCACCGTTGGTGAGGTCGGTGCCCTCGGCCACGATCTTGTCATAGGCCGCATCGGTGAGCTTGATGTTCATGCCGTTGGCAATCAAACGCTGACGCAGGTCGTCCACCAGCAGGTGCGCGATCTTGGTCAGGTTCTCGCCCGAGAGCTTCTGGAACACCACGATGTCGTCGATACGGTTGAGCAGCTCGGGGCGGAACAGGCGCTTGAGCTCGCCCATCGCGCGGCCGCGGATCTCACTCGAGGTGAGGCCCTGCTCGCCGGTGGTACCAAAGCCCACGCTCGCATCCTGCGCAATCTCGCGGGCGCCCACGTTGGACGTCATGATGATCACGGTGTTGCGGAAGTCGACCGTCTTGCCCTGGCTATCGGTCAGGCGGCCCTCCTCCAGCACCTGCAGCAAGATGTTGAAGATATCGGGGTGCGCCTTCTCAATCTCGTCGAACAGCACGACCGAATACGGGTGGCGACGAACGGCTTTAGTGAGCTGGCCACCCTCGTCGTGGCCGACGTAACCCGGAGGGCTACCGATGAGCTTGGAGACCTCGAACTCGCTACCGAACTCGGACATGTCGAAGCTGATGAGTGCATCCTTGCTGCCAAAGAGGTACTCGGCGAGCGTCTTGGCGAGCTCGGTCTTGCCCGTGCCGGTGGGACCCAGGAAGATAAAGCTGCCGCCGGGGCGACGCGGGTCCTTGAGGGGTGAGCGGCTGCGGCGCACGGCCTTGGCAACTGCCTCGACAGCCTCATCCTGACCGATGATGCGCGTCTTGAGCACGCTTTCGGCCTGCAGCAGGCGACGGCTCTCGCTCTCGGTAAGCGAGGACACCGGCACGCCCGAAGTCACGGACACGATATCGGCGATCTGACTCACATCGATGGTGAGCGGGCTGGCGTCGAGCTCGGCGGTCCAGGCGGCCTTGGCCTCGGCGAGCTCAATCTCGGCGGCCTTCTGCTGCTCGGTGATCTCGGCGGCCTTGTTCATGTCGTCGCTCTCGGTGGCCTCCTGCGCGGCGGCCTTAAGCTCCTCCACGCGATGCTCGGCCTCACGCACCGGCTCGGGTGCGCGATTCGCGGCGATGCGAGCGCGGGCACCGGCCTCGTCAATGAGGTCGATGGCCTTATCGGGCAGGAAGCGATCCTGGATGTAGCGGTTGGAAAGGTTCGCGGCAGCCTCGATAGCACCCTGCGTATAGCGCACATGGTGGTGCTCCTCGTAGCGCGGCTTGAGCGCGGTCAGGATCTTAACCGTGTCCTCGACGCTCGGCTCCTCGACATCGATGGTCTGGAAGCGACGCTCAAAGGCCGGGTCCTTGGTGAGGTACTTGCGGAATTCCTCGGCCGTGGTGGCGCCGATAATCTGGAAGGCACCGCGCGCGAGCACGGGCTTGAGCATGGAGCTCGCGTCGATGGAGCCCTCGGCAGAACCGGCACCGATGATGGTGTGCATCTCGTCGATAAACAGGATGACGTCGTCGGCTTCGGTGGCCTCCTGGATCACGTTCTTGAGGCGCTCCTCAAACTCGCCGCGATACTTGGCACCCGCCACGAGACCCGGCAGGTCGAGCGTCCAGATATTCTGGTTCATGAGGTTCTCGGGCACGTTGCCGGCTGCAATCTGCTGAGCTAGGCCCTCGACGATGGCCGTCTTGCCCACGCCGGGATCGCCCAGAATGAGCGGGTTGTTCTTGGTGCGGCGCGAAAGGATCTCCATCATACGCTGGACTTCCTTTTCGCGACCAATTACAGGGTCGAGCTCGCCGTCGCGCGCCTTCTGCGTGAGGTTGGTCGCGAACTGCTTGAGCGTATCGGTGCCACCCCCCTTTTGCTGAGAGGCATCCGAGCCGCTAAAGAACGGCAGGCCCGCACCGGGACGACCAGCACCGGCGCCGGCGAGCGGACGCTTCTTGTCCTGGTCCTTGGCGGTGAGTTTCTCGATAGCCTTTTTGATGGAGGCGGACGACACACCCAGGCGCATGAGGATGTCCATGGCCATGCCGTTGCCCTCTTCGACGATGCCGATCAGCAAGTGCTCGGTCGACACGTAGGTCTGGTTGTTTTCACGCGCCACGCGGAAGGAGCGCTCCATCACGCTGATGACGAGCGGCGTAAAGGCGAGCTTGGCCGCCTCGGTCTCCTCACTGGGCTCGGGAACCGTGGTCTGGACCTCCTTGAGGGTGTCCATGATGTCGTCGTAGGAGATATCAAGCGAGCGCAGTGCCTCGGCGGCAATGCCCTCATCCTCCTTGGCAAGCGCGAGCAGCAGGTGTTCGGTGCCCACCTTATTTGAATGAAGATCGAGCGCCTCCTGCTTGGCCATGGACATGACCTTACGCGCGCGATCGGTAAAACGGTCTAACATGCTAGTTCCTCTTAGACGAGCTAGTTTTTTCAAACGCAAAGCGCCGCCCCGCGGCAGCGCTTTGGTCTCTTTACCCATATGGAGTATATGTTAACCGTTGGGACCTTTCCTGCCCGTAGCCGCGCGACAACGTCTACAAAAAAGGAATCGCTCCGGTCTGTTTGGGGGTCTGGTTTTGAGCTGCTGTCTAGCAGGCGGGCTCGGCGTCCATGCCCTCGGAAATGCTGGCAACCTCCTCGGCAGCGGGAGCGCCCGGCATGTGCACGAGCTCCATATGCTGCTCTTCAAAGACGGTTCCCATGGGGAAGGCGCGGCGGAAGACAAAGCGAGCAATCGGACCGGCCACCAGCAGGTTCCAGGGCAGGGCCATGATAAAGCTGCGCGGGATGTTGATGAGCCACATCATCGGCAGCATCTGCAGGTTTGCGAGCGGGCCGCCGGGCATATGGAACAGGCCTTCGCACGCGCCGTAGAGCGACATGATGATGACCATGGGAACGACCATGCAGGAGCTGACGGCGAGCGTCATGGCAAGCGGCGAGCTCTTGCCCGGCATGACCAAGTACTTAAAGGCGAAACCCTTGGCGAGCGGGCTGGCGACGAACCAGTCGCAGCACATGGCAAAAATGTAGGCAACGGGGAAGCCGAGCCACGCAGCGGCAACGACCTCGCCGTTGATGGCCCCATGCTGCAGGGCAACGTTGTAGATGCTCATCCAGAGCACCATGCAAAAGCACATGATAAAGGTGAACAGCAGGCTCTCTCGTTTGTTGATAGGCATGAGGGGCAGATTCCTCTCTGTGTTGCGTCGCGGCGCCGCCAACAAAAACGGGCGGGCAAGATGGAGCTGTTGGGACTTCATCTCGCCCGCCCGTGGTACGTGCGTCTGCGACTACTTATGTGGTGGAACCAGCCTAGCACGAAACGCATGCGCTTCGTAAGCGTTGAGTTTATGAAGATGCAGGGCGCCGATAATCCCCCAACCCCATAAGTTGCGGTGGAATACGGACTATTTTGACCCTTTAAGCAGCAATTCAGTCCCTATTTCACCGCAACTCATTTGGTGCAAAGTGACCTGCCCCCCTGCACCAATTAGCTGGTGTGGCGCCAGCGAGGGTCGGTGAGCGTACGCGCCACACCCAGACCAACGGGCAAAAACGCCACGATGAGCACCGCACGCACAAACCAGCCGAGCATATTGACCGTGTCGAAGGTGCACATGTAATACATCGAGCGATACAGATACAAACCCGGCACCATAATGACAATCGATGGCACCGTGAGGGCGATGCGCGGGTAGGTGAGCTTGACTTCGGCCAAGCTTGCCAGCAGGCCCGATACCAGCGCGCCGATAAACGCTGCTGCCTCGGGAGGCATTCCCGTGCTGAGGCCCAGGAAGGGAATCATCGTCGGCGCATCGACAAGGGTCAGACGCAGGGTATTGGACACGGCGCCGATCAGCCCAGCTGCCGCGGCCATCTTTACCGGGCTGTTGAACATCACCGAGAAGCCGAATACGCCAACGAAGCTCATCACCACGCGCAGGAGCGTAAGAGCAAGCGGAGAAAGGCCGAGCGGCGCAAAGTCGTCCGGCGCCAGGCCAACACACTCGGCAACCATCCAACCTACGAGCGTCGCCATCACAATAATCGATACGGCATATGAAAGGCGCTCGATACCGCTTCGCATGTCGAGCTTAGCGATGTCGAGGCCTGCCGTAATGAGTGGAAAGCCGGGAATCACAAAGAGCATGGCGCCGATATAGCCTTCTTGGTGCGACATTGCCCCCGGTATGACCTGGCCAAGGCCGAGCAATGCCAGCAGATACGAAACGCAAGCGAGCGCAACGCCGGTCGTCAGCGCGCTGAACTGACCAAGGCCTTGCCTGAGAATATGGGAGCGGGCAAAGTTGCCGACACCCGCGCCCACGAACGCGCATGCCATCTCAATAGGACCGCCACCAAGTAAAAAGACAAAGGCGCCACAGGCGCAGGCCGCCGCAAGGCCCTGTTGCCAAGGCGCGTAATCAGGTTTTGAACTCTCAACGGTCTTGAGCATCTCGTGATACTCATGCACCGTAAAACGGCGACCATATGTCTCGATTTCCTTTAGGAAGCTCTCCATCATCCAAATGCGATGGGTATTGACGCCCGTTGTGGGCAAGCTGACGACCTCGTTAAAGCAGTGGCCATCTTCGATGCAGGTACACTCAAACGATAGGAGACTCAAGTCGACGTGGATGGTGACACCGAGTACGGCGGCGACTCGATTCATGGTATCGCGTACACGCCAGGCACCCGTTCCGCTCGCGAGCATAAGCATACCGGTGCGGCAGATGATGGATGATTTATCGGTGAGCGGCGCATCGACGGCAAGTTCATCGCCTGCCGTCACGATCTGGTGCCAGTCAGTTTTCATATGGAGCGCGCCGGCACGAACGCCGTGGTGCATGGGGGCTCTCGAAAGCAGTGAGTTAAGGCGCGAAGACTGTGGGGACTCCGTTGATTCGTCCTCAACCTCATCAGTCTCTTCATCGACCAGATCAAAGGAATCAAGCGGCGCTGGCTCGCGGCGGTCGATCAGCTCCTCGTCCTCATCATCAAAGTAATTGAACTGATCGAGCATGTCCTCTTCGATTGCGCGCTCGCTCGCATCGTCCATCCCGGTGCTCCCTTCCTATCGACTAACCCCCATCCTAGACAGCGACGGCTAAAGGAAACATAAAAGAGACGGCTGTCATGCGAACCATGTGCGCAATAGCCATTGGGTAGTCATTGGGGACGTTCTTGAATGACTAGTCGTTTAAGAACGTCCCCAATGACTACATCTGGACCAAGGTAACGCCGATGTTTTGGCAACGACAGCGAAAGCCCGCCAGAGCGAGCAAGGTGCCTTGAAACGAGGCGGCATTGACCTTCTGGTCATGCCGCCGAAGTTGAAAGGCAGATTGCCGCTCTGGCGGGCTTGCAGCGTCAACTGGTTACGCGGGTTGGTAAACCCGCGTAACTCCCTAGTACATCTTTGCGCCGGCAGGGATGGAAGCGTCGAGCTGGATCAGGTTGAGACGCTCCTCGCCCTCCTCCTCGTGGATGGCGCTGATGAGCATGCCGCAGCTGGGGATACCCATCATCTTGCGCGGAGGCAGGTTGGTGATGGCGAGCAGGGTCTTGCCGACCAGGTCCTCGGGCTCGTAATAATCGTGAATACCGGAGAGGATGGTGCGGTCGGTACCGGTGCCGTCGTCGAGCGTAAAGTTCAGCAGCTTCTTGGACTTCTTGACGGCCTCGCATGCCTTGACCTTAACGGCGCGGAAGTCGCTCTTGGAGAAGGTATCAAAGTCGACGAACTCCTCAAACAGCGGCTCGACGGCAATCTTGGAGTAGTCGAGCGTGGGCTTGAGCGGCTTGACGAAGGGGCTCGCGGTGTTGCCGGCCTCGGCAGCCTTGGCAGCGGCGGCACCGGACTGGAAACCCTTCTCGGGCTTCATGTGCGGGAACAGCAGCACGTCGCGGATGGAAGCCTGGTTGGTGAGCAGCATGACCACGCGGTCGATACCGATGCCGATGCCGCCCGCAGGAGGCATACCGTACTCGAGGGCGCGCACGTAATCCTCGTCGTACTCCATGGCCTCGTCGTCGCCGCCGGCCTTCTCGGCCATCTGGGCAGCGAAGCGCTCGGCCTGGTCGACCGGGTCGTTGAGCTCGGAGAATGCGTTGGCGTACTCGTGGCCAGCGATGACCAGCTCAAAGCGGTGGGTCAGACGCGGGTCGTCCTCAAAACGCTTGGCGAGCGGGCTGACTTCGATGGGGTAATCGCACACGAAGGTCGGGTTGACGATGGTGTCCTCGCCCAGCTCATCGTAAATCTCGGCGATGATCTTGCCAGCAGTCCACTCGGGCTTGATCTCCAGGCCCTTCTCGCGCGCGGCGGCGGCAAGCTCCTCGACCGGCGTATCGATGGTGACTTGCTTGCCGAGCACGTCCGAGACGATGTCGGTCATGGGACGGCTTGCCCACTCACCGGACAGATCGATGGTCTGGCCCTGGTACTCGATGACCTCGGGGTTGCCGATAGCCTTGTTAGCGGCCTTAATGACACCCTGGGCGAGTGCCTTCATGCCCTCGAGATCGGAGAAGGCGCGGTAGGCCTCCATCGTGGTGAACTCGGGATTGTGGGTAAGGTCCATGCCCTCGTTGCGGAAGATACGGCCGATCTCGAACACGCGCTCAAAGCCGCCGACGATGCAGCGCTTGAGGTGCAGCTCGGTGGCGATACGCAGGTAGCACTCCTGATCGAGCGCATTGAAGTGCGTGATGAACGGCTTGGCAGTAGCTCCGCCCTGGATGGTCTGCAGGATAGGGGTCTCGACCTCCATGTAGCCATCGGACTCCATAAAGCGGCGGAACGTGGAGAGAATCTGCGAACGCTTGCGGAAGGTCTCGCGAACGTCGTCGTTGGCGATCAGGTCGACATAGCGCTGACGATAGCGGGTCTCCTTGTCGGAGAGGCCGTGGAACTTCTCGGGCAGCGGGCGAACGGCCTTGGACAGCAGCGTCGCGCTCTTGGGGGCAACGGAAAGCTGGCCGCGCTTGGTGCGCACGACCACGCCGGTCACGCCCAGGATATCGCCCAGGTCGAGGGCCTTGAGCGTATTCCAGGCGGCCTCGTCCATATCGTTGATGCGGCAGAACAGCTGGATCTCGCCGGTCGCATCGCGCACGACGATGAACATGATCTTGCCCTGACCGCGCTTGGCAACCACACGGCCGCCGATCTTCACGACGTCCTCGGTGTCCTCGCCATCGGCGAGCTCGGCATACTTAGTCTCGATGTCGGCGACGTAGTCCTCAATCTCGGAGTGCTCGGGATACGGGTTCTGGCCCGCCTCGAACAGGGAGGCACGCTTTGCCAGGCGGGTGGCGCGCTCGTCGTTGAGCGTCGATGCCTGATCGGCGGCGTTCTGGTTTTCTGCCATAGTTAGCTCCTCAAACTAAAACGCTCCCCAGGATTCGGTCCCAGGGAGCGAAAACATACCTTTACGCGGGACCGTGGTCTAGCGTGCGATCTTGGCGATGGTGTAGATGCGGGTCTTGCCGGAAGGCGTAACAACCTCGACGGAGTCGCCCTCGCCATGACCAATGATGGCGTGGCCGACCGGAGACTCGTTGGAGATCTTGTGCTCGAGCGAGTTGGTCTCGGTGGTACCGACAAGCGTGACCTCGATGAGCTCACCGTTGGGGTCGACCAGGGTAACAGTCGAGCCAATGGAGACGGTCAGGTCGCCCGTGCTGGCAGCGATCTGAGCGTTGGCGAGGATGGCCTGGATCTCGGCGATACGAGCGGCGTTCTGGGCCTGCTTGTCCTTGGCGGCATCGTACTCGGAGTTCTCCGAAAGGTCGCCGAACGCGCGGGCTTCCTTGATGTCCTCGACGATCTCCTTGGCGTAATCGCCCTCACGCCAAGCGAGCTCCTCGACGAGCTTCTGGCGGCCCTCAGCGGTCAGTACGATCTGGCTTGCGTCCATACGGATATCTCCCCAACTATGATGTAACGATCAACTGTCAACAAAAACGAAAAAGACCGGCTAGCCTGCGGGCAAGCCGGTCAGGTGCTCACCCCAAAGGGATGGGACTACTCTGCGTCCGCGTCGCTGTCCTCTGCCTTCTTTTGCTTGGCAGCAGCGAGCTTGGCCTCGAGCTCTGCGATCTCCTTGTCCTCCTTGGACTCCTCGACCACAACCTCCTCGGCCTGCTTGGTTTCGCCCTTATCGTCGCCCTCCATACCCTCGCGGATATTCTTGACGGTAGAGCCGAGGGACTTACCGAGCTTCGGCAGGTTCTTGGGCCCAAAGATAATCAGGACAACGACGAGAATAATGATGAGCTCAGGAGCCCTCAGTCCAAACATGTAGACCTCCACAATACAGCGAGACAAGCTCGAATGAGTATACCGCGGGTATCGCGGTATCACAACAATAGCTAAAAAAAGGGACCGCAAGAAGCGGTCCCTCCTCATGCTCTGGTCGGGTTGACTGGATTTGAACCAGCGACCCCTGCGTCCCGAACGCAGTGCTCTACCAAACTGAGCCACAACCCGTTAGCTCGACTATAATAACAAAGATTTCCGTCGTGTGCCAGAGAAATTTTTACTTCTTTGGCGCTTCAATGCGAACCGTGTCGGAAACGAGCTCCGTTGCATAAGCCCACCAGCCGTTTTGTTGAGCAACTGCCGCAAGATTGACTGCCGTGGCGGCAGAATCGCAAATGGCAAACGAGCAGGCACCCGAACCGCACACGTTTGCGGTAATGGTACCGTCCTGTGAACGGAGCCAGTCGAGCACCGTTTGAATCCGCGGCTCCATCTGCGCGGAAATGGCTCCCAGGTTGTTGTGGACGAGCGCGTAGGCCGCCTCTGCGTCTCCCGAGCGAAGGGCAGATGCGATCGCTCCGGGCTTGTCCGCAGGCGCTGGGGTCTCGTCAAAACGTCGATAGGCTTCAATTGTTGAAACGCTTGCCTCGCGCGGCTTGACCAGCACGACGGGTGTCGCGGGAAGTGCGGGATACTCGGTTGCCAGCACGTCTCCCCCACCCACATAAAATGCAGGGCTGGCATGCAAAAAGAAGGGAACGTCGGCGCCAATGCCGCGCGCAATGTTGTCCAGCGCGGGATCGGTGCGGTCGATACCCCACAGCTCTGCCAAGGCAACAATGACCGCCGCGGCATCCGTCGAAGGACCGCCCAGGCCGGCACACAACGGGATGCGCTTCTCGATCGTGATGCAGACATTGGCTTCGCGACCATAATGCTCGGCCATAGCGAGCGCAGCACGATACGCCGTATTCTTTTGCATGGGAAAGTCGGATGCCGGAATCGTCTGGACGGTCAGCGCCTGTGCCGGCGTAACCGTCACGGTATCGACAAGACCGACGGCTGCCATCAGGGAATCGACCTTGTGGTAGCCACGGTCGTCACGCTCGGTATGAACCCCCAGGTAGAGGTTAATCTTTGCCGGCGCGGAAAGAGTCAGAGACCAATCGGTCACTGTTAGTGCTCCTCGAGCTGATTGCCGAGCGGGGTAAAGATATGCTCGCCGCTCTCGGGGTCGAACAGCTCGACCTGACCGGTGAGGACATCGATATACTGGTAGGACTGACGCGACTTGCGGCCGCGACGCTCGTCAACCTCGACGATAAAGACGGCGGGGTGGACGCTCTTGATGGTGCCCATGCGCTCGACAACGCGGGTGCGGCCCATGTTGGCCTTAACCTTGACGCGATCGCCCACCATATCGGTCAGCTTCTCGTGGATGTCGTCGACGTGATTGACTTCCATCTCTTCCATGAACAGGGCCTCCAGAAGGTGCAATTCAAAAAGGGGATAATACCCCTAAGATAGACAAAACTCTAATACTATAGCACCCTGCTACAACCCCGCGCAAGTAGCTAAAAAAGCCCCGTCCCAAATTAGCTGCTTACAGATTGTCGGTATCGAGGACGATGGTGAATGGACCGTCGTTGACGAGGTCGACCTTCATGTCGGCGCCGAAGATGCCATGCGCTACGTGCTCGACGTCCTCGCGCACAAGCGTCAGGAAGTACTCGTAGAGCTCGTTGGCGACATCGGGGGCGCCGGCATCCGTAAACGACGGACGACGGCCGTGACGGCAATCGGCGAACAGCGTGAACTGCGACACCACGAGAACCTCGCCGTCGACATCGGCAAGCGCCAGGTTGGTCTTGCCGTTCTCGTCCTCGTTAATGCGCAAGCCCCGGAGCTTGCCCCACAGCTTATCGGCCTCGGCGCGCGTGTCGCCGTGGCCCACGCCAAGCAGCACCAGATAGCCGCGCCCAATTTTGCCCACGCACTCGCCGTCGACCGTCACGCCGGCGTTGAGCACGCGCTGCACCACCGCACGCACGGCCTACTCCTCGCCCGTCAGTTTGGCGGATAGGTGCTCGAGCGCATGGAATCGATGGCTGATGGCGTTCTTCTCGTCCGCCGTCAGCTCGGCCATGGTCTTGCCCGGCGTGTCGACCGGCAGGAACAGCGGGTCGTAGCCAAAGCCGTGATCGCCGCGGCCCTCGTGCGCGATAACGCCCTCGCAGGCGCCCTCACCATAGGTGACCAAACCGTCCGTGTCGATGAGCGCGACGACGCTCATAAAGCGCGCGGTGCGATCCTCGTCGGCCACGCCATCCAGGTTAACGAGGAGTTTGGCGTTGTTGGCGGCATCGTCGCCGTGCACACCCGCATAGCGCGCGCTATACACGCCAGGCTCGCCGTCCAGGGCATCAACGACCAAGCCCGAATCGTCGGCAATGGCCATAAGGCCCGTCTCCTCAACCGCGGCTTGGGCCTTGATGATGGCGTTCTCCAAAAACGTCGTGCCGTTTTCCTCGGGATCCTCAAAATCACCCAGCTGGCCGAGCGCCACAAAGCGAACCTCGGGCATAACCTTGCCCAAAATGGCCTCGATCTCGGTGAGCTTATGGGCGTTGCCCGTTGCCACGACGATGGTCGCCGCCGGGTCGAGGGTGTCGATGTCGATCTTCTCAAGTGCCATGAGTGGCCTCCTTGTTCTTATAACAACGCCACACAAAAGGTAATTAGGCTCTCAAGCCCCTCCCCTCGCGCGGCAGCAGCCTTACAGTTCAGCGTTTCCGCAGATAAAACCTGCCAAAATAAACCTGTCCCTTTTTGGCAGGTTAGGCGAGGGCTTGGCGCTGGAGCTCGATGAGCTCGGCAATGCCCTTGTCGCCCAAATCGAGCAGGGCATTGAGGCGCTTGCGGTCGAAGGGCGCCTGCTCGCCGGTGCCCTGGAGCTCGATCATCTCACCGGTATCGGTGGCGACAAGGTTCATGTCGACCTCGGCGTGACTGTCCTCGGAATAATCCAGGTCGAGCAGGGTGTTGCCGTCGACAACGCCCATGGAAATCGCGGCGACCTGGCCCGTGAGCGGGATGCGCTCGATCTTGCCGGCCTCGACCCACATGGCAAGCGCATCGTGCAGGGCCACCCAGGCGCCGGTGATGCTCGCCGTACGCGTGCCACCATCGGCCTGAATCACGTCGCAGTCGACGGTAACGGTGTACTCGCCGAGTGCCTTCATGTTGACGACGGTACGCAGGCTGCGACCGATGAGGCGCTCGATCTCCATGGAGCGGCCCTTACGCTTGGCGTACTCGCGCTTGCAGCGCTTACCGGTCGATGCCGGCAACATGGCGTACTCCGCCGTTACCCAACCGGCCTTGGCGCCCTTGCGCCAGCCCGGTACGCCCTCCTCGATGGTGGCAGCGCACAGCACGCGCGTATCGCCAAACTCGGCCAGGCACGAGCCGTGGGCGTGCTTCATGACGCCGCGAGTAAGCTTGATGGGGCGCAGCTCATCGGCAGCGCGGCCGTTGGTACGATTGACCTGCATATACTCCATAGAAAAATCCTTTCGGCAAAAGGTGAACGTGAGCCTTTGGTCGGTGACCTTATATCTATTTGAGTTCGTCGATATCGATATGCTCAATACTCTTGAGCGGCTGGCCAAAGATAAAACTGCCCGCCACCGCAAACTCGGCAATGTTATCGGCCGTCGTTGCAAAACGATGCTGCGGCTCGGCCGCGTCGCCCGCCAGCTGCTCGCGGCGCGTGAGAATATCGGTCAGCTCGCGCGTGGTCTCCTCGGCGGAGCTCACCACGCGCACTCCGGGACCCAGCGCATGGCGAATAGGCCCCACGAGCAGCGGGAAATGCGTGCAGCCGAGTACCACGGTATCGATGCCATGGTCGCGCAGCGGTTCAACCGTGGCGCCGACCAGCGCGCGTACGGCAGGCGTATCAAAGATGTCCTCGTTCTCGAGCCACTGCTCTTGCAGATGTGCGCCCGAGGCGAGCTCGTGCTCAACGACCTCGACAAAGCTCGAAGCAGGGCAGCCGTATACGTCGACGCCGGCATCCAGGTCCTGAATGGCACGTGTGTAAGCGCCTGAGCGAATGGTGAGGTTGGTGGCGAGCACGCCCACCCGGCGCGTGCGGGTGCTGTTGATTGCCGCGCGGGCGCCCGGTGCGATCACACCGATGACGGGGACGTCGAGCACCTGCTGGGCCAAACGCAAGGCCGCAGCGGTCGCCGTATTGCAGGCGATGACCATGATCTTGACGTCGTGCTTCGACAGCCAACGGCCCGCCTGCAGTGCAAACGAGCGCACCTCGTCCTCGGTGCGGGTGCCGTAGGGGCAGCGCTTGGTGTCGCCAAAGTAGTAGACGGACTCGTGCGGCAACGCCGTCGCAATCGCGCGCGCAACCGTCAGACCACCCAGACCCGAGTCGAACACACCGATCGGGCGCGTGTCACCTGCCAGATTCTCGATATCGGACATGACCTCACCAGATTCTCTCTCGAAAAGATATGGCTCAGCGCGATAGAACCGCGCTACGAACGGGCCGCGACGAGCAGCTCTGCCGTTGCTGCCCAGCCGTCGACAATCTTGCCGCGCGTGACGTAGGCGTTATCGCAGGTGTCCAGGAACTCGGGCGCGCCGGCGCTGGTCAAACCGTTCTCGACCAGGCAGAACGTGCCCACGTGGTCAGCCATGTAGAAGTCGGACTCGGAATCGCCGAGCGCCAGCGTCTCCTCGCGCTCGATACCCAGGTGCTCGCAGAAACGTGCGATGGCAACGCCCTTGTTGAGGCCCGCGGGATTGATGTTAAACGCGCGACCGTCCTCGACGCGATCGAGCTCGAGCGTCGTCGGCTTGGACAGATGCGTCAGGTGACCGTTGCAGGCCCAGACCAGGCCGCAGCCGGCCTCGTCAAGAATGGCCTGGACCTCGTCGTCGGGCACATCGCCGCGCATGCCGACGGTGACCTCGCGGTACTTGTAGCCAGTCGACATGTCGTTGTGGTACTCGATCTTATGCGGCCAGCGGGCGAGAATCTTCTCGCACACGCCGGTCTGCTCGATCACCTGATGCGGCGTGAGGCCGCAGGCGGGGTCGTAGGGCATATCGCCGGTCAGATACTCCCAATCGTTGGCCTTGAGATCGTACATGACCAGACCGCCCATCTCGCCGATGTAGGAGTTGAGGCCAAGCACGCGCGCATCCTCGTGGATCATGGTGCGGTTGCGGCCCGAGGTCGGGACCACCTGGATGCCGGCGCGGGCAAGTGCCACGACAGCCTCGACGAGCTTGGTCGAGGGGTTGCCGTCGTTGTCGCGCAGCACGCACGAGCCGGGCGCGAGCATGGTGGCGTCCAGATCGGTAAAGACGTACTTAACCTTGGCAAGACGCTCGCGCATCTCGCCCGAAAGCTCAGCGACGGTCGGCAGGGTATTGTGGGACATGGTCACTCCATTTACGTAGAAGGGTTTGGACTTGGACGGCATGTTTTGATTGAGGGACACGCTTATGGCGACAGCGCACTCAGGGCGCCGCCGTCATGGTTCATTAGTCAAACTGGGTAACATCGATCAGGCGATTGGCCAACGAAAGGTCGCTCTCGATGGGCACGAACTCGTCGCCCACGTGCATGAGCTCCTCGTCACCCTTTGCCAGCAGCAAGACAATGGTGGGAGCATCGGGGTTGACGTACTCCTCGCGCGCCGCCTTGAACGCCGCATGCACAGCGGCTTCGCGATCGAGGATGATCTTGTTCGGTGTATCGTCGGGAACATGTTCGGCAAGCTCGCGACAGACCTTCATCGGGTCCTCGTGAGCCGGGTCCTCGTTGGCAAAAATCATCAGGTCGGAATATGGTGCGGCCTCGCGCGGAAGCTGCTCGCGGCGCTCCTGCGCCTTGCCGCCGGCAGCGCCAAACACTGCAATGACTGGACTAGTGGGAAACGCGCGCTTGACCGACGAGAAAAGCGAACGGAACGAAAGCTGGTTGTGCGCATAGTCAACGACGCAGATCACGCGGCCGTCCTTCGACTCCACGACCTCCATGCGGCCCGGCACACGAAGCTTGAAGAGGCCCTTCTTGATGGCATCGATACCGATGCCGATCTCGTGCGCAGCGGCGATAGCAACCAGCGCGTTCTCCACGTTAAAGTCTCCCGCGATACCCAGCAGGATCTTCTCCCCCGCCTCGGACTCGTCGGCACACAGGCCATGCAAGTTGAACTCGATGCTAAAGCCGACCACGTGGACATCGCTTGCCCACAGGCTTGCCTCGGGATGCTCGACGCCAACGGTCACCAAGCGCTCGGCCGTCGACGCTGCCTCCAGCACACGGTCAACCTCTTCGGTGCCCAGATTCACCACGGCGGTCTTTGCCTGGTCAAAGATCCTGAGTTTGCTCTCAAAATAATCCTCAAACGTGGGGTGTTCGATTGGCGAGATGTGGTCGCGGCCGATGTTGAGGAAGCACGCCACGTCAAACGGCAGATTCTCGACGCGTTGGTACTTGAGCGCCTGGCTCGAGACCTCCATGACCATGGACTGGCGACCGGACGTGCGGCAGTTGGCGATATGGC
This sequence comes from uncultured Collinsella sp., assembly GCA_900544065.1. Taxonomy (GTDB): domain Bacteria; phylum Actinomycetota; class Coriobacteriia; order Coriobacteriales; family Coriobacteriaceae; genus Collinsella. The sequence continues at coordinate 829 of UQTR01000014.1, read as the reverse complement.
GCCAAACCTCGGGGGCCTCGGGCGTGGTGTTGGTGCTCTCGTAGCACTCGATACCATCGTCGGTGTTCACCGAGCCGATCATACCGCAGGACTCGCCCGCCGCTTTGATAATCGACTGGAGCATAAAAGCGGCCGTGGTCTTTCCCTTGGTGCCGGTGATGCCCACGATCTTGACGTCGTGGTCGGGACGGTCGTAGACCTCCGGCGGCAACAGGGCCATGGCCGTGCGAACGCTATCCACGACCAGCATCGCAGCACCGCTCTCCTGCGCCAGCGGCTCCAGAGACTCGACCAGCGACTCCTCGCACACAAATGCGACGGCACCCGCATCGAGCGCCATGCTCAAAAACGCGGGCTTAAAGGCAGCACCTTTGCAAAAGAACACGTCACCTGCCGAGACCGCGCGCGAATCAAACGAGCAGCCGGTCACGGCACGCTCGTCAACCTGCTCTGATGCGCGCAGCTCGCCGCACACATCGAGAAGCTTGGCAAGCGTATCGACCGTGGTCACGGTCGCGGAATCCGAATGGTGCATCTTTCACCTTTCTCAGCCATTTGGCAGGGGCGGTTTTATAGTAACTGAAACGCACCCACGCAAAAACGGCTCCCGGAGGAGCCGTTACGCGCAGGCGTTCGTAAGCCGAGGCTAGGCAGCCTGAACAGCGGGCTGGTCCTCGTCGATAAAGAAGCGCTTGTACCACACCAGGAACACGAGCGGCGTATAGATCTTGCGCTGGAAATCGCCCTTGCCCGCAAAGTGCAGATCGAGCAGGTGCATGAGCTGTCTCTTATACACATCTCCGAGCCCACGAGACCCTAAGACATCTCG
>UQTR01000013.1 GCA_900544065.1 uncultured Collinsella sp. | reverse complement strand
CTTAGGGTCTCGTGGGCTCGGAGATGTGTATAAGAGACAGCCGTAGTAGTCATCAAACGCCATTTCCTTGATGGCGGTAACGCCACACTCGTTAAGCATGCTCATGTAGTCCGAATACCCGGCACGCACCTCGGGCAGCGCAAGGAAATCGCTCATCATGCGCCAGATCTTCTCGGCATAGCACGCCTGGGGTGTAAAGCCATATCGCGCACTGGCGGCAGCATTGAGAACGCAGGTCTCCGCGCCCGGCGTAAAGCAGACGACAGGGATATCACCAAAACACTCGTCAAACACAGCTGCTGTATTTGCGTTCTCGGCATCCGATGCCAACGTTTCGGGTAGGTTGTGGCCAAAAGCCGCCGCGCAATCCGGATGACCTTCTTTCCATGCACGCAAGAGCGACACGGCCTCTTTGGCATCAGCGATGCCGGACAGATCAGATCCCAACGTCCGCAGCGCCCAACCTGTATAGAAGGTATGCACATCGATCAGGCCAGGCATGACAGTGCGGTCGCCCAGGTCAACTACCTCGTCCGCCTGGGTCAAATACGAAGCTACCTCACACTTGGTGCCAACAGCCTCAATTCGATTGCCACGGACCGCTACGAAACCTTCAAACGGCAGGTCCCCCGTACCGGTAAAGACGCTCTTAGACGTCAGGACCGTCAAACGATCGGACATCACAACCACCTACGCCGGAAGCATGCCGGAAATGGCAGTAATGACCAAGCCAAACACGACCATGAAGATGAAGAACTTCCAAATGGTCTTCCACCATTGGCCAAACGAAATCTTAGCCACGGCAAGGCCGGCGACCGTCATGCCCGCCACGGGGCTGATGGTGTTGATGGTCTGGTTGGCAAACTGGAGCGCGGTGACGGCCGCCTCGGGATTGAGGCCCATGAGCTCGGTCAGGGGGCCCATAACGGGCATGGTGAGCGCCGCCAGGCCAGAACTCGAGGGAACCAGCAAAGAGAGCAGACCAAGGACGACATACATAAACGTGGTGTAGACGGCGGCGGGTGCACCGGCGAGCGCGGTAGCGAGCGCCTGGAGGATGGTGTCGATGATCATGCCGCCCTCGGCGATGACCAGAATACCGCGAGCGATACCGATAACGACGGCAGCGTACGCAAAGTCGGCGAGACCCTTAACGAACTCCTCTGCGATCGTCTGCTGGTCAAGGCCGCCCAGGATACCGGCAAGCAAGCCCATGCCAAGGAACACGGCGGAAATCTGATTCATGTACCAGCCCTGGGTAACAAGACCCCAGACGATAATGCCCATACCGCAAGCAAAATCGATAAGCACGAGCTTCTGACGGATAGTGAACTCTTCCTCGATGGAGGCATCGGTCACGGAAAATTCAATACGCTTGAGCTTATCGTCCTCGTACACAATGGACGACTCGGGGTTTTTCTTGACGCGCATGGCGTAGCGCATGGCCCATGCGATACCGACGGCAGTGAAGATGACCCAAGAAACGGCACGCAGCCACAGTTGCGGATTACCCTCGATGCCAATGATGCCTTGGGCGATCAAAACATTAAACGGGTCGATGGTCGAAGCACAATATCCCAGGTTAGGACCAAGGAAGCAGATGATGAATGCCGTCATCGAGTCATAACCGATACCCATCATGATGGGAATGAAGATGGCATAGAACGGCAGGGCTTCCTCAGACATGCCAAACGTAGTGCCGCAAATGGACAGCAACGTCATCGTGATGGGAATGATGAGGATGTCCTTGTTCTTGAGCTTTTTAATCACACGGCTCATGCCGGCATTCAAAGCGTTGGTCTTGGTGATGATTGCGAACGATCCGCCAATCAATAAGACGAACGCAACGACGTCGGCAGCCTCCTGGATGCCCTTAGTGGGCGCTTGCAGGACCGCGAAGATATCCTGACCCAGATTGACGGTCTCGCCGGTCTCGGAGTCGGTGTAGTTCTTATCGACCTGTTCATAGGTTCCAGCAACGGCGACTTCACGCTCGCCCGCCGCTGTCGAAATCGTCTTGCGCTGATACTGACCAGAGGGAACGATCCAAGTCAGGACCGCAAAGACAACGATCAGCAAGAACATGATCGTATAGACATGCGGTAATTTGAACTTAAAACGTCTGTTTGTCTTCTTCGCCTTCGTATCTGACATAGATACCTCCAAAGAACTCGAGACTGCATCGCATCTCGCTTCAACGTTTGCACAATGCAAACGTTCTATGACGTCCCATAGATTACCAGCAGCTTTTCTCGTCATCAAGATAATTTCAAACTGATTGCCGCAACGCGGTTGAACGGTTGCGTTTGCGCCGTGAACGGTATGGAAACGCCCGGTGAGATGATCCACCGGGCGCTTCCATTCGCAATGTCCTAGATGTCAAAAACGTAGCGAGACCCAACGATTCGCTGACGACCGATGATAAACGGCCGCCGCTGCTCATCGAAAAAGAAGGCTTCCATATAAAACAGGGGTTCGCCAACGGGAACCGCCAACAGCCGAGCGACCTCGGGCGACGCGCACGCGATCTCGAGTGTGCACGGGTCGGTAAACGCGGGCGTGCGGCCCGTCCGGTTGCGCACGAACTCAAAAATGGATTGGTTAGATAGAGGTGCCGTTGATAGATAGGCGTTGTCCTCGTAAACATATATGTTGTTCTCGAGCATGACAGGGACGCCATCGGCAGTGCGCACGCGCTCAACGCAAATCAAGTCAGTTCCAACGGGAACACCAAAGAACTGCGCTTCGGTGGAATCCGCCGGCAGTATCTTTCTCGAAATGACACACGCCCCCGGTTCCATTCCGTTAACGCGGCATGCGTCCGAAAAACTCTGAACGTCATCCTTCTGGCGAATCTTGCGCTTGAGCTTGGGGGCATTGACAAACGTGCCTTTCCCCTGTCGCTTCGTTAGATAGCCCTGCTGGACGAGCTCCTCAATAGCGCGTCGCACGGTAACGCGGCCAACTTTATAGCTCTCAGCCAATTCGAATTCGTTGGGTATCCGCGCGCCTGCCTTGTAGGCGCCGGAGTTGATTTCGTTTTTAATGATATCAATGACCTGTTGGTACAGCGGTATCGCTGCTTTACCGTCAGTTGGCCCTTCAGTCGGTGGCATATACCCTCTCCCAGCACAATTAATTCTAAAACGGGCTTAAGGGCATTCAACAAGCCCTTAAGCCCGCATTAGCTTAAAGTATGCTAGGTGTCGCACCAAAATGTTGGCTATTTACTCATCAGACCCGAAAAACGCGCAACTACCGCGCTCCTAAGAAAGCGTGAGCAGCTCCGGCAGCTGGTCGATGATCTTGTCAGCGGCATCCTGGCTAAAGCCGAAGCGCTCCTCGCGCTTGGCGATCACCGTCAGACCCGCTCGCTTGCCGGCAGTGATGCCAGGGACGGAGTCCTCGACGCAGCAGCAACGGTCCGCAGGCAATCCCAGCAGATCCAGCGCATGCAGGTAAATATCGGGTTCGGGCTTGCTCTCCTTAAACTGCTCGCCGCTCACCACGTACTCAAAGGCATCCGACAGGCCGCACGCATCGAGCACTTCCTCGATGCTGTCCATGGGAGACGAACTGGCCAGCGCCACGCGAACGCCGCGACGCGGGAGCTCGCGAATCGTCTCCACGGCGCCCGGATTGATCAAGGTCTGATAATCGCGCGGGCGTTTATGCGCCCACTCATCCCAGCGGGCCAGCGCCTCCTCGCCGGTAAAGTGTCCCTTTCCGGCGCGCTCAAACCAATCGACCAGCATATGCAAGAAGAACTGGTGCGAGGTACCAACCTGCCCGTTCAACTCCTCTTGGGTCAGGTTCAGCCCAAGCTCTTTGGCAAACGCAGCGGTCTCCCCCAGGTAATAATACTCGGTATCGACGATGACACCGTCCATGTCAAAGATAACGGCGTCGAACGGAAATGCGGACACGGCACCCTCCCTAACAAAAAGGCGCCCGCAAGCGGACGCCCGAACCATGCACTATCGGCGATTCTAACCCAGCAGCCTATCGAGTGCCACCGCGATGCCGTCTTCGTTGTTATCGGCGGTCACCATCTGGGCCACGGCCTTGGCCTCATCGACGGCGTTGCCCATGGCGACACCGGTGCCGGCCCACTCGATCATGGACTTATCGTTCTGACCGTCGCCAAACGAAACGACCTCACTGGCATCGATACCCAGCTTGGGCAGAGCGCCCTGCAGCGCGCGGGCCTTATCGATACCGGGCGCCGTAAACTCAAAGTACCAATCGGCCGTGAACATGCCCGAAAGCGTCTCGGTAAAGGGCGCGTACATCTCCTCGTGATGCGCCTGCAGATAGGCCGGATCGCCCGCGGTGAGCAGTTTGTCTACGGGGTAAGCATCCGCGACTTCATGAAGGCTCTCGACCTCGCGAATCTTAAGATCGCACGCGTCGCGCTCATACTTGACGATGTTCTTCTGCGAACCGTCCGGCAACGTGATCATGCAACGATACGAGTCCACGACATGCAGGTCGCGACCGAGCGAGATCATGGGAATCACGTCAAAGTTGCGCAGGTGGTCGAGCAGACGGTGCAGCTCGTCGACCGGCATAGCCTGGTCAAACAGCACCTCGTCGGTTTGGGCGTCGACCACATGCGCACCGTTAAAGGCGACCAGCAGGCCATCGTGGTTTTGAAGGTCGAGCTCCTGCGCCAAGGCATGCAGCCCCCATGCGGGGCGGCCCGAAGCCAAGATGAGCTTAATGCCCGACTCCTGCGCCGCGAGCAACTTCTCGCGCGTGCGCGGGCTGATGACCTTTTGGTCGTTGGTGAGCGTACCGTCGATATCCATCGCGATGGCTTTGATTGCCATATATGCCTCCTTGCATTGTTTTTATCGCGCTCCATCATATCCGAGGCGGGCATCCCTCATACGGATTAATTGAGGACGAATGCAAAACACAAGACGATTGCGGACAAATGGCACATAGCAAAGGGCCCGCATCCCAACGGATTCGGGCCCCTTTCTGCTTAACGCTTAATCAGCGGCAAAGACTACTTGCGGTGAGCGCGGTAGAACTCGATGAGCGCCTGGGTCGAAGCGTCCTGCTCGGCCTTGGCGGCGTCGTCGTGGAAGGCCGGGGTGATCTGCTTGGCAAGCTGCTTGCCCAGCTCGACGCCCCACTGGTCGTAGGAGTCGATGCCCCAGACCGTGCCCTCGACAAACGTGATGTGCTCGTACAGGGCGATGAGCTCGCCGAGTGCGAACGGGGTCAGCGTGTCGCCGAAGATCGAGGTCGTCGGACGGTTGCCCTCAAAGCAGCGGGCCGGGACGATCTGCTCGGGCGTGCCCTCGGCACGAACCTCGTCGGCCGTCTTACCAAAGGCGAGCGCCTTGGTCTGGGCCAGGAAGTTGCCCAGGAACAGCTCGTGGACGTCCTGGCCGCTGTCGGTTGCGGGGTTGGCAGTGTTGGCGAAAGCGATAAAGTCGGCCGGGACCACCACGGTGCCCTGGTGCAGCAGCTGGTAGAAGGCGTGCTGACCGTTGGTACCGGGCTCGCCCCAGAAGATCTCACCGGTATCGGAGGTCACAGCGCTGCCGTCCCAGCGGACGTGCTTGCCGTTGGACTCCATGGTGAGCTGTTGCAGGTAGGCCGGGAAGCGGTGCAGATACTGGCAGTACGGCAGCACGGCGTGGCTCTTGGAACCGAAGAAGTTGACGTACCAGACGTTGAGCAGGCCCATCAGCGCGACGGCGTTGTTCTCGAGCGGGGTGTTGCAGAAGTACTCGTCGATGGCGTGGAAGCCCTCAAGGAACTGCTGGAAGCGCTCGGGGCCGAGCACGACGATCAGCGACAGACCCACGGCGGAGTCGACGGAATAGCGGCCGCCGACCCAGTTCCAAAAACCGAAGGCGTTGGCGGGGTCGATACCGAAGGCCTCGACCTTTTCGAGCGCGGTGGAAACGGCGACGAAGTGCTTTGCCACGGCCTCGGCGTTCTGCTCATCGGAGCCATCGATGGCGCCCTGAGCCTTGAGCTGCTCGAGCATCCAGGTCTTGACCTCGCGGGCGTTGGTGAGGGTCTCGAGCGTGGTGAAGGTCTTGGAGACGATGATCACGAGCGTGGTCTCGGGATCCAGCCCCTTGAGCTTCTCGGCCTGGTCGTTGGGGTCGATGTTGGAGATATAGCGGCAATCGATACCAGCGTCGGCATAGGGACGCAGGGCCTCGTAAGCCATGACCGGGCCCAGATCGGAGCCGCCGATGCCGATAGACACCAGGTGCTCGATCTTCTTGCCGGTAACGCCCTTCCACTCACCGGAGCGCACGCGCTCGGCGAAGGCATACATGCGATCGAGGACCTCGTGCACGTCGGCGACGACATCCTGGCCGTCGACGATAAGCTGGCCCTTCTCGCTTGCCGGACGGCGCAGCGCGGTATGCAGGACGGCGCGGTCCTCGGTGGTGTTGATGTGCTCGCCGGAGAACATGGCGTCGCGGCGCTCCTCGAGCTTCACCTCGCGGGCAAGATCGCACAGCAGCTTGACGGTCTCATCGGTCACCAGGTTCTTGGACAGGTCGAAGTGCAGGTCACCGGCGTCAAAGCTCAGCTTGTTCACGCGCTCGGCATCGGCGGCGAACCAGGCCTTGAGGTCGATACCCTCGGCCTCGAGCTTCTCCTGATGGGCCTCGAGCGCCTTCCAAGCGGCAGTCGACGTAGCATCGATAGGTGCGGCAACAGTTGCCATAGAGTCCTCCTCAGCATACGGGCGCACGCCTCCATGCGCCCGGACATTCAGATGACACTATTCTAGCGCAGGTCAAGACTATAATCAGCGAGCGTTGCCAATCGGCCCCCAAACGGCAACCGACCAAAAAGGGACAGGTTTAATTTGGCAGGTCAAACGCTTTACCAATCAAAAATAACCTATCCCTTTATGCCAAATATTAGGCCGCAGCGCAGACGCTACCGAGCAACTCACGCAGAGGAGACCCGATGCCCTCCAGCAGTTCGGGCGCGATGATGGCAAAAACGGGAACCTCGCCGGCCCCCACGACGGCAGGCACCTTGCCCTCCGAGACGATACATCCATAAGGGACAAAACCGTCTTCGCCGACATCGAGCGCCGCCATGCGACGGGCGAGCTCGCGCGCAAAGCCGGCAGTATCGGCATCGCCAATCGCCAAGACAAAGTCCACGCCTTCGTCGGTCGCCAGGGCCACGGCTTCGTCGATCAGCTCGTCTCCTCCGTCGCCTTCAACCGAGCCGCAGCGGAAAAGCACGCGCTCGAGCAGAGCTCGATCAACCGAGCCCAGCGCCGCCGAAACGAGCTCATCACGCGTGTGCTTGTCGCCTCCCAGCACGACCAGTGCCTTGGTGCCGCCATAGTGGGCAACCAATCGCCCGCACCAGCGAGCCACATCCCCATCCGCAACCAAGCGCGTCGGCATACCAAACCCATAGTTGACCATTATCCCCACAACCCTTCCGTGCTTTATGGTGGTATCAATCGTTAGCCTCATGCTACGAAGCGAGCTTTTCCGAGCTGTTACGCACTCTTTAGGGCTGCGTTAAAAACCCGATGCAGCCGCACGACCATACCCGTCAAAAAGGGGCAGGTTTTGACGGTGTCCGGTCGAGCAGGTATTATCGAACAGGTATTCGATAAGAACATGTGTTTGATGGGAGGCTCGGATGGAGCACGAGCAGCACACCTACATCTGCATCGACCTCAAGACGTTTTATGCCAGCGTCGAGTGCGTCGATCGTGGGCTCGATCCGCTCACCACCAACCTGGTCGTTGCCGACGAATCGCGCGGACGCACGACCATCTGTCTCGCTATCACGCAGACCATGAAGGACCTCGGGATACACAACCGCTGCCGTCTATTCGAGATTCCCGACGGCATCGACTACATCAAAGCAGTGCCGCGCATGCAGCACTACATGGAGGTGTCGGCGCAAATCTACGGCGTCTATCTGGAATACGTCAGCCCCCAGGACGTGCACGTCTACTCCATCGATGAGTGCTTTATCGACGTGACGCCCTATCTGGACCTTTATCACACCGATGCCGAAGGGTTCGCCTGCATGTTGCGCGACGAGGTCTTGGGGCGCACCGGCATCACGGCAACGGTCGGTATCGGCCCCAACCTATTCCAGGCCAAGGTGGCGCTCGACATCACCGCCAAGCACGTAGCCAGCCGCATTGGCGTACTCGACGACGAAACCTTTCGCAAAGAGATCTGGCCCCACCGCCCCATCACCGACATCTGGGGCATCGGCCCCGGTGTGGCAGCCCGACTCGAAAAGTATGGCGTCTACGACCTGATGGGCGTCGCCGCACTCGACGAGAACCTGCTCTACGACGAACTCGGCGTCAATGCCGAATATCTCATCGACCACGCCTTCGGGCGCGAGCCGACAACCATCGCCGATATCCAAGCCTATCGCCCGCAAGCGACCTCGACCACCACAGGACAGGTGCTCTCGAAGGGCTATGCCTACGAGCAGGCCTACACCGTCTTGCGCGAGATGGTCGACAACGCCGTGTTGGATCTAGTCGATAAGCACGTGGTCTGCGACAGCATCTCGCTCTTTGTGGGCTACGCGAGCGAGCGCGCCGACATACGCCGGCTCAACGCCAGCGGCACGGCGCAGTATATAGACGGCTGCGGACACCTGCGCTCGAGCACCTCGGGCATCGAGCCCGCAGCGACCGACGGCCCCGAGCTCGCGCCCCGTGCTCCCAAGCCCGTCCAGCGCGATGACGAAAGGCGTCGCCTGGTGCGCGAAGCGCAGGCAATCGATGGCATCTTTGTGGGAGAGCATGGCGGCAAACCGCGTGGTGGCTATGCCGCACTCTTTGCGCACTCCAACGCCTCGCGCAAGCTGCCCGAGCGCACTAACTCGTTTAAGAAGATCATGGGCTATTTTGATGAGCTCTGGGCGCAGACTGTCGATCCCAAACGACCGGTCAAGCGCATCAACCTTGGATTTGGCAACCTCATGCCCGAGGAATTTACCACCATCGATCTGTTCAGCGATATCGAGGCCGATAAGCGCGAGCGCGACCTGGCGCGCGCCGTCCTGGCCGTGAAAGGCAAGTACGGCAAGAACGCGCTCGTCAAGGGATTAAGCTTTACCGCCGGCGCCACCGCGCGCGAACGCAACGACCAAGTTGGAGGACACCGTGCCTAAACCCAAACAACAGCCCGTGCGCCCGCCGACCGCCTTCGAGCGCCTGGCGGACCCCGAGGGCAGGCGCCGCGCCGCCGACCCCAAGCTCACCGCCAACGGCTCCGTCCGCGCCGGCCGTGCCGCGCAGTTTATGCCCTTTGCCGCCCTCACGGGATACTACGAACTCGTGCGCAAGCAAGAAATCACCGTCGAGTCAAAACGTGAGCTCACGGAAGAAAAAGCCCTCGTACTTTCTAAAAAGCTCGAGGGTCTCAAACGTGGCGACTTGGTTCGTGTCACCTATTACGATACATACGGCTATCGCAGCCGCACCGGCATCCTCGACGAGGCGCTCCCCGCCTTCAAGCTCCTCAAGCTCCGAGACATCGCCATCGACTTCGACGACATCCAAGACATCGAACTGCGCGGACGAGCCTAGCCAAGGAAGCGCATCCAGGGCGGCGCTTACAGCGTCATGACGTAGTAGCCCGCGTCTTTCACGGCCGTCTCGAGGACACCACGATCAACCGGCTGCTTAGAGCGCACGCGTGCCGTGTGGTCCGCATACGTCACCGTTGCCCACACGCCATCCAGCGCATTGAGGGCATTGGCTACGTTCTGAGCGCAGCCGTCACAGCTCATGCCGCCGATGAGCAGCTCATCGCTATAGGGATAGTGTGACGCATCGGTATCCACCACAACAACCTTTTTGGCCTTCTTGCCGCTCGTACCATCGCTGCAGCAACTCTTCCCGTGTGTCGAAGCGGCAATGCGACGCAGTCCAAAAAACATGCCAACGGCAATGACGGCCAGCACGATGAGATTCGCAGGGTTGAGCAAGTCACTCATGCGCTCCCCTTTCAAGTAGCACTATCTAGATACCCCCATGGGGTGTCCCCATCTTAACCCAAAATCATGTCTGTTCGGTCAATTAGTTTCCCTCTTCAAACTTTTTTGTTGACCATGGCTTACTTTCGTGTATAAGTTTTCCTAGGCTAACAGTTTAGATCCGTAAGGAGCGCCGTGACTCGAACCATAGACATCCCAACGTTTCAGGCAGCGGTCGTGCGCAACTGCTCTCCCACGCTCGCGGGCATCAAGCCGGCATCGCTCTTTACCTATCCAGGCACCTACGCCCACGGGAACGGCTCGACCACAACCGAAACCATCGCAGAACGCCGAGCACGCCTGCTCGACGTTATCGCCCAGTGCAATCGCGAGCTTGACCCGCTCGGCATCCACCTGAGTGTTTTGGTCTGGCGGCCCTGCGGAGCACTCGTGTACGTGTACCGAGCCAAAAGCCTCGCCACCTATTTCGCAGACCCTCGCGCCCAAACAGCGCTCGCCTCGGAAGGCTACGACACGAGAGACCTTTCGACATGCCTTGTGCATTTGGCATCACGCATCACGCTCGCGAGCAATAACGTCGCGGAATGCGCTTGTAGCCAGACTCGATGCGCACTACCCCAGCAAGCTAGCTGCAGCAAAGACTGCACCTGCGAGTTTCCGCACGAAATAGGCTACTTCCTTGGATATCCCTACGACGACGTGCACGAGTTTATCGTCCAGCGCGGCGAGAACTACAAGGTCTTTGGAGCTTGGAAGGTCTACACGGATGTCGAGCAAGCGCTTGCGATGTTTGACGCCTACCGCGCTTGCACTCAATACCTCACCTTTGTCTATCAGCAGGGCTGCAGCTTGGCGCAACTTGCCCAGGCAACCCGATAGAACATAGAAGCCGCGGCAACCTGCCGCACAACTGAAAGGACTCAACATGAGCAAGATCGCCGTCGTCTACTGGAGCGGCACGGGCAACACCGAGGCCATGGCAAACCTCGTCGCCGAAGGCGCCATGTCCGCGGGTGCCGAGACTGAGGTCATCCCCTGCGCCGACTTCTCTGCCGACAAGGCCGCCGAATATGATGCCTTCGCCTTCGGCTGCCCCGCCATGGGCTCCGAGGAGCTTGAGTATGACGAGTTTCAGCCTATGTGGGACGAGGTCAAGGAGACCCTCGGCGACAAGAAGGTCGTCCTCTTTGGCTCCTATTCGTGGGCCGAGGGCGAGTGGATGGACAACTGGAAGGCCGACGCCGACGAGGCCGGCGTCAACGTCGTGGACTCCGTCATTTGCTACGATGCGCCCGACGATGAGGGCGAGGCGGCCTGCAAGGCCCTGGGAGCGGAGCTGGCCTAACGAAGCCGCCAGAAAGTCGCAAGGCAACTAACAGCCGAGCACCGCACAACAACAGTCGCTCATGCCCAAACAAAAACGGGGGCCGGATACTATCCGATCCCCGTTTGTTATATCGACAATTTCGACGCGCCGCTACGAGATATTGCCCAAGAACGCCTTGGTGCGCTCGCTCTTGGGGTGGTCGAAGACCTCGCTCGGCGTACCCTCTTCCACGATAACGCCACCGTCCATAAAGACGACGCGGTCGGCGACGTCGCGGGCAAAGCCCATCTCGTGCGTCACCACGATCATAGTCATGCCATCACGTGCCAGGTCGCGCATGACGCCCAGGACGTCGCGAACAAGCTCGGGGTCGAGCGCCGACGTGGCCTCGTCAAAGAGCATGACGTGAGGGTTCATCGACAGGGCGCGGGCGATCGCCACGCGCTGCTGCTGACCGCCCGAGAGCTGGCTCGGCATAAAGTCGATGCGCTCGGCAAGACCGACCTTGGTCAGCTCCTCGACGGCAATCTTCTCGGCCTCTTCCTTGCTGCGCTTGAGTACCTTTTGCTGTGCGAGCATGACGTTCTTTTTGACTGACAGGTGCGGGAACAAATTGAACTGCTGGAACACCATACCCAGATGCGTACGTACCTTGTTAAGGTCGACGCCCTTGGCGCAAACGTCCACGCCCTCAACGACGATCGAGCCGCTCGTGGGATGCTCCAGGCGATTGATGCAGCGAAGCATCGTCGACTTGCCCGAGCCCGAAGGACCCAGGACTACGACGACCTCGCCCTTGTGCACATCCAGATCGATGTCGCGCAGGACCACGTTATCGCCGAAGGCCTTCTGGAGGTTCTTGATGCTGACGACGACCTCGTTCGAGTTATTGGTTTCGCTCATGATAGGACCTCCTTACAGACCGGCGATGTGGTCGGCGGGCGTCGCGACGACCTGTCCAGCGCTCTTGGCGGGACGCTTCTTCTTGGTTTCGGCCGTCCCCAGAAGCCTCGCCTCAAGACCGCTCACCAAGCGAGCAAGCGGCAGGGTGATGACCAGGTAGAACAGCGCGGCAACCACATACGGCGTAATGGAACCCGTCGTGGCCACGATGGTACGGGCGTTCATGACGATCTCGACCACGCCCACGGCCGCGAGCAGCGACGTATCCTTGTAAAGCAGGATAAACTCGCTGGTCAGCGTAGGCAGGACATTGCGGAACGTCTGCGGAATCATAACGTAGAGCAGCGTCTGGAAGGCGTTCATGCCCAGCGAGCGCGCGGCCTCGTTCTGGCCCTTGGGGATCGACTGAATACCGGCGCGGAAGATCTCGCACAGGTAGGCGGACGAGTTCATGGCCATGACGATGACGCCCAGCACATAATCGTCAACCTTGACGCCGGCCAGCGGCAGGCCAAAGAACGCGATGTAGATCTGCAGGAACGCCGGCGTACCGCGGATGATATTCACATAGATGCCGGCAAGGCAACGCAGGATGCGCGACTTGGAGATGCGCATGAGTGACAAGGCAAAGCCAAAGGGAATGGCCAACGGAAATGCCACGAGCACGATCGAGAGCGACATGAGGAAGCCTTTGAAGACGATCGGCAGGCTCTGAACCAAAATGACCGGGTTCAGGAACAGGCGAAGGAACATGTTGGAATTCCATGCCTCGACCCACGGCTGCTCCTTAAGGTCGGCCAGGAAGTTATCGAATGCCGTCACGCCCTTAATCTCGACGGAAGGAATCTTGGAGATCTTCTTGGTTGAACCGTCAGCCAACGTGTAGGTGCCGCTAAAAGCCTCGTCGCCGCCCTCGACGGGGAAGGTCACGCCGTAGACCTCGACACGAAAATAGCCGCCGGCCGGAGCCGTCTCGCCAAAATCAATCTTGAGCGTCTGGCCGTCGACCTTGCACGTAGGCTTCATGGGCGTACGGTCCATGAGGTCATCGCCCGAGAGCATCGTCAATCGCGTGTCATCGGCACCAAACGTCGTGCCGTCGACAAACGTCAGCGAAAGACCGCTCAGCTCCTCGTCGGCATCGGCCTGAACTTCCCAGGTAATTCGCGTCTCGGTGCCGCCGACCACAGCGCTGCCCGAACCGGTATTGGGTCGGGCGGTGATCTTTGCGGTCTCAAGCGCCTGGGCGGTCGTGGGCGCATATGCCCCCGCGCACACCAGCGCGAGCGCCACGGCCATGACGCAGGCTAGCTTTTTGAGCAAGGCGGGCAGTGGAAAACGCTGCTCCGCGGCTCCTTTGTTCAGTCGAGACAAGGTGGCTCCTATCGTAGAAGTTGCCGGCAAAACGAGACGGAAACGCTCTCCGTCAAGAAAAGCGCAAAGGCCCTCTCCGCAAAACGGAAAGGGCCCGCGCGCAATCAAGTGACTATTTTACTTGATGTTGTACTTAGCCATGAGGGCGTCAACGGTACCGTCGTCGGTCAGGTCCTTGATGGCCTGGTTGATGTCGTCCTTGAGCTTGGTGTTGCCCTGGTTGATGGCGATGGCGTACTCCTCGCCGGTGCTGACCTGCTTGATGGTCTGGCAGGTGCTGAACTGCTCGGCGGTCAGCTGGCTGGCAACGGAGCGGTTGGTGACTACGGCATCGCCCTTATCGGACTGCAGGGCGCTGAAGCACTCGGTGGCGTCCTTGTAGGGGACGATCTTGGCCTTGGGGAAGTTCTCCTGGGCAAAGGCCTCGGCGGTCGATCCAGACTGGACGATGATGGTAGCATCGGCGTTGTTGAGCTTCTCGCTGTAGTTGTCGGCCGTGATGTCGGTGTTATCGACCTTGGTCACGATAGCCTGATCGTCCATGTAGTAGGAATCGGAGAAAGTGACTTCCTTCTCACGCTCGGGCGTGTCGGTGATAGCCGCGATGGAAACGTCATATTTGGCGCCCGAAGCGACGCCCGGAACCAGCGTGTCAAAGTCATTGTTGACATACTCGACATCCAGGCCCAGCTTGTCGCCGATAGCCTTGATGAGCTCAAGGTCAAAGCCCTGATAATCGCCGTTGTCATCCTTGTACTCAAACGGAGCGTACTCGGCAGAGGTGCCGACGGTCAGCGTACCGTCCTTGACGAGCGCGTACTCCTTGGAGCCGTCGACCTTCTCGACCTTAGCGTCGTCAGAGCTGCTGGAACCGGCATCAGAACCAGAGGTGGCGTTGGACGAGCCGCAGCCCGTCAGAGCGAGGGCGAGCGCCATAGCACCCGTGGCGGCAAATGCGCCAAGCTTCTTCAGCTTCATAATCAGTCTCCTTCCAATGACCCCACGTGATTCAGAGGTCTGCAAAAACTGAGGGTTATTATGCACCCGCTTGGAAGAATCTGCAATTAGAAAACTGATTGAAACAAACCCATAACGTGAATGAAGCAATCAGCTTTGTGACAGTTATTACTGCTGCAATGACCTTAATAGTTTGATTTCAGCTGCATAACCTGCAAGTTCGTTCGGTGTCTCCAAAATGAACGGCAATGCGCGCAAACGGCCATTCGATACAATATTCTGCATAACCTGCATACCGCCGCCAAATTCCTCACTGCCAAGGTATCCCTTGCCGATGCACTCGTGGCGATCTTTATGGGCGCCACAAGGGTTCTTCGAATCGTTGATGTGTACGGCATGCAGGCGATCGATACCCACCACGCGGTCGAACTCGTCGAGTACGCCGTCCAGATCATGGATGATGTCGTAGCCGGCATCGCTCACATGGCAGGTGTCCAAACAAACGCCCAGCTTATCGGACAGCTCTGGGCACTTGGCGGCAACGCCCTCGATAATGCACGCCAGCTCTTCAAAGCTACGGCCCACCTCGGTGCCCTTGCCCGCCATGGTCTCGAGCAACACCGTCGTCTGCTGTCCCTCAAACATCACCTGGCACAGCGTGTCGACAATCATCTGAATGCCGGCGTCTGCCCCCTGTCCCACATGCGCACCGGGATGGAAGTTGTAGTAGTTGCCGGGCAGCGCTTCCAGACGCTGCAGATCTTCCGCCATAGCCTCCAAGGCAAACTCGCGCGCCCGCTCCTTAGCGGAGCAGGGGTTATAGGTATACGGGGCATGCGCCACCAGCGGTCCAAAGTCGTTTTGCGCCATAAGCTCGCGCAGGGCCGCCACGTCATCCATGTCAAGGTCTTTTGCCTTGCCACCGCGCGGGTTGCGCGTAAAGAACGCAAAGGTATTGGCGCCAATGGACAACGCCGTCTCTCCCATTGCCCGATAGCCCTTCGTCGTCGAAAGATGACACCCGATCGTCAGCATCTCCAGCTCCCCCTCATCAGTTGCGGTGAAATACGGTCTATTGGTGTCTTATTTTGGCGCAAACAGACCGTATTCCACCGCAAGATATAAAAGGGGCATCGGGGGCACGGTCCGCCGAGCCTTCTTGAGCACCAGCACCGCAGCCTAGAGTGTCAAGCGAATCGCATCGATGATCTGCGTGCAGCGCTGTGTGGCGGCAAGGGGCATGACGGGACTCTCGAGTTTCCCCGCCCGGATGAGCTGGGTCGCATGCGAAGCTTCGCCGTAAAAATCATCGACCTCAAATGGGGCGTCGATTTCGAGCACTCGACCGTCGGAGTACTTCACATGGGCGAGCTCGGGGCGATGGAGGCGCTCGATTTCCAACGAGCCCCGCTCGCAGGCAATCGTTAAGCGGCTTTCATATGCTGCTTTGCCGTCGTACACCATATGAATGGGTATACCGCCGACACTCATATGGATCTCATCGGCCCAATCCACGCGGCCGCCCGATACGTCACGCCAGCGAACTTCACGAGACGAAACATCGCACGCACCCGCAAGCAGATCCTCAAACCACCCGACCGCATAGCAGCCCATGTCATATAGACAGCCACCCTGCAACGGATCGAGCAGATAACTCGAAGGGGGCTCACCATAATCGAGTTTTTGCACGCTTTCGATCGAGACGATACAGCCGAGCTCGCCCGATGCAAGCAAACCCTTCACGCGAGTGCGCATCGGGCAAAACCGATTCTTCATCGCCTCCATAAACAGCACGCCGTGCTCGCGAGAGGCGGAGGAAATCGAGAGAGCCTCTTCCTCACTCAAAACGGCCGGCTTTTCGCACAGCACGGCCTTTCCGGCGCGCAGCGCGCGACAGGCCCAACGCGTATGCATGCCATGCGGAAGAGCCAAGTAGATTGCGTCGACATCGGGGTCGGCAATCAGCGCGTCATAAGCCGCATCGCCGCTATCGTCAGCCGTGGCATAACTGTGCGCGGCATCAATCGAAAACGCCCTGCAAAACTCTTCAACATGCGAAGGGGTGCGACCGGCGGCAGCCACAAGCCGTGCCCCGTCCACCTCCTTGAGCGACGATGCAAATCGATGCGAAATGTGCCCAGCGCCCAAAACGCCCCAACGAACCTCGCGCAAATCATCACATGAATCCCGATGGCCCACGACGGCCCCCTTCAGTTGCGGTGGAATAGTTCCTGTTTAAGCCCCATTCTGCCGCAAACAGGAACTATTCCACCGCAAGTTATAAAAGGGTCATGAGGAGCGCGTTTTGCCGAAGGCCTTGAGCACCGCCGTCACGGGGCCAGGCTGAAAACGGCGGCGTGCGTCGTCCAAGCGCCCGGGGATATCGATGTGCTGCGGGCAGTGACGTGCGCATTTGCCGCACTTGACGCAATTGCTCACCAGCTTGGGCTCGTTCGTCCGCACCGCGCTCGCCGTAAAGTATTGAGACAGCCCCGTAAACCAACTATGCGCATAGCTTGCGTTGTAGGCGGCAAAGCAGCCGGGAATATTGATGCCCTTGGGGCATGGCATGCAGTAGCCGCACCCCGTACAGGGCACGCGATTCGATTTCTCAAACTCTCCCAGCACACGTGCGATGGTATCGAGCTGCTCTCTCGTCATCGAATCCGGCAGGGCCCGATCGGCCAACGCCGCGTTCTCATCCACTTGCGCGGTATCGGTCATACCCGAAAGCAGCATCGTCACCTGAGGATGGTTCCACACCCACGAAAGCCCCCAGGCGGCAGGGGTGCGCAAATGCGGATCACGGGCGCTCTCGAGCACGGCGCGGGCCCGCGGCGGCAGCTTGCCTGCCAGACGCCCGCCCAGCAGCGGCTCCATCACAAACACCGCGAGCCCGCGCTCGGCGGCTGCCATGAGTCCTGCCGTTCCCGCTTGGTAACGCTCGCCGGCATAGTTGTGCTGTATCTGGCAAAAATCCCAGTCATATGCGTCAAGCATCGTCAGGAAATCAGCCGCGCTGCCGTGGTACGAAAAACCAATCTGGCGAATGCGCCCCGCCGCCTTTTGACGCGCGATCCAGTCCTCGATACCCAACGCCACCACGCGCTCCCACTGAGCGGGCGAAGTGATGTTGTGCATAAGATAATAGTCGATATGGTCGGTCCGCAGGCGGCGCAGTTGTTCGTCGAAAAACCGGTCGAAATCCTCCGCGCACTTGCACGAAGCATGCGGCAGTTTGGTCGCCAGCAACACCCGGTCGCGTAGCCCCAAGCGCTCAAGTGAGGCGCCCACGCACACCTCGTTACCGGGATAGAGATACGCGGTATCCAGATAATTAATCCCCTGTTCCACCGCACGGGAAATGATGGCATCGGCTGTCTTCGCATCCGGATGGCCCGGCGCGCCGGGAAATCTCATGCAGCCCAGACCCAGAGCGGATATTCGGTTACCACTTTTGGGGTCAACGCGGTATTGCACGGCCCCTCCTTTCGCCATCAGCGCCCCGGCAAGGCGAAACACAACGGTCACGCGGCCGAAACAATACGGAATCGCAATCGAGAACGTATCGTAACGCAGCAGAAATCGAGCCGTCACGACACCGCTTTAACATCAGCAAAAAGCCCGATGAAAGGAGCCGCCCATGCCCGCGCTCGACCTTTGGAACCTCGCATCCCAGCTCAAAAGCACCGATTATCGCTGGGTAGACCTCACCCACACGCTCTCGTGCGACACTCCGCACTGGTTTGGCTTTAAGCCCTTTGAGTCCACCAAACTCTTCGACTACCTGCCCGACACGCCCGAAGACATGCTCGCGCCCATGCGCTGCTTCCAGTATTCGGTCGCCTCGCAGTACGGCACGCATGTCGACGCACCGCGCCACTTCCATGTCGAGGGTCGTTCCCTTGGAGAGATTGAACCCATCGAATTTATGCATCCGCTCTGCGTGATCGACAAGCACGAGGAGTGCGCCGCGAATCCCGACTACGTCCTGACCGTCGAGGACCTCAAAGCCTGGGAGGATGAGCACGGTCGCATTCCCGAGGACGCTTTCGTCGCCTTCCGCTCCGACTGGTCCAAGCTCGCCGACCTCGAAAACAAGGACGAGGACGGCCAACCCCACTACCCCGGCTGGGACCTCGATGCCATCAAATGGCTTGTAGAAGAGCGCAACATCGGTGCCATCGGCCACGAACCGGCAGACACCGACCCCGCAACCGTGACCACACGCGAGGATGCCTACCCCTACCCCGGCGAACAGTACATCCTCTCGGTCGACCGTTACCAGATTGAGGTCATGGACCATCTGGACGAGCTTCCCGCCACGGGCGCCGTCATCTTCTGCACCTTCCCCAAGGTGCGTGATGGCGTCGGATATCCCGCACGTGTCTTTGCGGTCTGCCCTGCAGCGTAGCGTCCAGGCAAACGTTTCTTTTTCATAACAGCCGCTCCGCGCACCCATCAATCACCCCGGCAGCATACAATCCATCAGGCGCCCCTTACGCGGGCGCCTTTTATATGGGGAGATGATTCATATGCAGATCAACAAGGTCGCCTTTATCGGCAAGGGTGGCGTCGGGCTACTCTACGGCAGCATGATCGCCCAAGCGCTCGGCAACGACGCCGTCGAATACGTTATGGACGACGCGCGCTTTGAGCGCCACGCGGGTGATGCGCTCACCGTCAACGGCAAGCCCTGCGCGCTCAAGTCCGTCCGCGCGAGCGAGGCGACGCCCGTCGACCTGGTCATCCTCACGGTCAAGACAACCGGGCTCGATGTGGCGCTCAAAACCCTGGAAAGCGTCGTGGGACCCGACACGCTGATCGCGTCGCTGTGCAACGGCATCACGAGCGAGCAGAAGATTGCCGAGCGCTTTGGCTGGAAGCACACCGTCCTTGGTATCTGCCAGGGCATGGACGCTGTGTTTCTCAACGGCGCGCTCACCTTTACCAATGCGGGCGAGATCCGCTTTGGTGCGGCCGCCGGCACCGACCCCGCGACCGTCACCGCTATCGACGGGCTCTACACGCGCTGCGGCATCGCCCACACCGTCGAGGACGACATCGCCCACCGCATGTGGGCAAAACTTATGCTCAACGACGGCATCAACCAGACCTGCATGGCCTACGGAGGCACGTACGGAAGCGCCACGGAACAGGGCTCCGAGCAGCGTCGTTGCTTTGTCTCCGCCATGCGCGAGACGCTTGCGGTCGCCAACGCCGAGGGTATCGAGCTCACCGAGGCAGACCTAACGCAGATGGTGCATCTCATCGAGGGGCTCGACCCCACCGGCATGCCCTCGATGGCGCAGGACCGCGTCGCGCAGCGCAAAACAGAGGTCGAGGAGTTCGCGGGCACCGTCCGCCGCCTCGCGGCCAAGCACGATATCCAGGCGCCGCAGAACGAATGGCTCTATCGGCGCATCCGTGATATCGAGGCAAGCTGGTAACGCCGCCGCACCGCATCCAACAGTCTCAATAGCAAAAACCGCCGCAAAGGGCACTCCCCTTGTGGCGGTTTTCATGTTCAGCCATGGCCAACAGTCATTTTCGCAACAGCTAGAGATGCGACTCCGGAACCTCGTCCTCATCGTCGCGACAAAGGACAACACCGGCGCTTCCCAGCAGTGTGACTGCGATCAGCGCGCCGACCACGATAGGAGTAGCCCCGCATGTCCCCTGCATGCCCGCGACGAGCGCGGCCGTGGGACCAAGGCAGCCAAGCATCAATGCGACGGCGGCAACGGCAATATCTCGAGCATTCACAAGATCACTTCCTCCAAGAGAAAGGCCCTATTTCTCATGAACCAGTGTGCCCCGCATGCATACGCCCAGCGTACCGCCACGGTAAGGGCTCTGTTAACTCAAACGCACATAAAGAAAGGGCGGCTTTACGTTGCCTAAAAGCTCAGTAAAGACGCCCGCCCATCATGTGCCTATTTTGCTCTGATGGCAGATTACCAACCGGTGTAGTAGTCGGTGGTTCCGGCGGCGCAGCCGGAGTCATAGACCTTGCAATCACCCTTGGAGCCCGTAAAGGTCGAGCCCTGGGCCATATCGCCCGCGGCAACAACGTAATAGCCGTCGGAATCGCGCCAGAAGCCCTCAGAATCCTGAGTCCATTCGCCCGTGCGATAGTGATAAAGCACATTGCTGCTGTAATAGGTCTCGCGGCGCCCGTTGTAGTTATTGACACCCGCAGAGCGCGTCAGGCCCGATCCATTCGCGTAGGACGCGGCAGACGCGTAGGACGGAGTGTAGCCGGCGTTGTAGTACGAAGCCTGGGCGGCCTCGGCAGCCTCTGCCTCGGCGGCAGCGGCCTCGAGCGCTTCGCGCTTGGCATTCTCAAGCGCAGTGCGCAGCTCATCGAGCTCGGTCGACTTCGCGTCGACCTCCCCCATCGTCAAAAGGCTGCCCGCACCATCGATACAACCCTGCAGCACAGCGCGCTCGTCATCGGTGGCATAGTCACCATACATGTTTAGGATAATCTGAGCGCGCATCTCAAGGGAATCGCGCTTGGCCTCCATCGAGGCGTTCCACTCCTGCATGGAACCATAACCATCGCCGCGATAATCAACGGGCTGTACCAGCGTCGTCTCGGACAGCGTAGATCCAACCGTATCGGACAGTGTTGCCGCGTGGGCATCAGTTGCGCCGGCGCCCGCCAAAAGCGCCACGGTCAGAGCGGCGGAAAGGGCGGCGGCTTTCGGTTTTCGTGAATCGATCCTCATGTAGCTGGAAACCTCCGTAGTGCGTTTTTGCTGCGTTTGAGCTGCGTGTGATTCGATCGCGCTGCATAGTACCCCGAGCAAATCGCGACCTGCGGTTTTACTCAAAAGGCGCACGTCAATTGCGTAAAACTCACATCCTCTCAACAGGAGTTTTCCACAACTCGAATGCATAAAGCATGCCAAAAGCCCTGTAATAGCGCCCTTCCTATGCAAAAAAGGCGCCTGCGCAACCATTGCTTGCGCAGGCGCCTTGAGCAGGCATTTTATGCAGTTATACCTATCGAGTCGCAAGGGGTCCTTGCACAAGTCGCCTTACTCGTCCAGCGCGGCGAAGGCCTGCTTCAGATCCCAAATGATGTCCTCGGCGTTCTCGGTACCGATGGAAAGACGGATCGTGGAGGGCGTGATGTTCTGCTCGGCGAGCTCCTCGGCAGAGAGCTGGGAGTGCGTGGTGGTAGCCGGGTGCACGACGAGCGACTTGACGTCGGCCACGTTGGCGAGCAGCGAGAACACCTGCAGATGATCGATGAACTTCCAAGCTGCCTCCTGGCCACCCTTAATCTCAAAGGTGAAGATCGACGCGCCACCGTTGGGGAAGTACTTCTGATAGAGCTCGTGATCGGGGTGCTCAGGCAGGCTTGGGTGGTTCACCTTGGCGACATGGCTGTCACCAGCCAGGAACTCAACGACCTTCTTGGTGTTCTCAACATGACGGTCAACGCGCAGCGACAGAGTCTCGGTGCCCTGGAGCAGGACCCAGGCGTTGAACGGGCTGATGCAGGCGCCCTCGTCACGCAGCAGGATAGCGCGGACATAGGTTGCGAAGGCGGCGGGACCGGCGGCCTCGGCAAACGAGACGCCATGGTAGGAGGGGTTGGGCTCGGCGATCTGCGCATACTTGCCGCTCGCCTTCCAGTCGAAGTTGCCGCCATCGACGATCACGCCGCCCAGCGAAGTTCCGTGGCCGCCGATGAACTTAGTTGCGGAGTGGACAACGATGTTGGCGCCATGCTCCAGCGGACGGAACAGATACGGGGTGCCGAAGGTGTTGTCGACGACAACCGGCAGACCGTGCTTCTTGGCGATCTCGGAGATGGCGTCGATGTTGGGGATGTCGGAGTTGGGGTTGCCGAGCGTCTCGAGATAGACGACCGTGGTGTTGTCCTTGATGGCGCCCTCGACCTCGTCCAGGTTGTGGGCATCGACGAAGGTGGTCTCGACGCCAAACTGGGAGAGCGTATGCTCCAGCAGGTTGTAGGAGCCACCGTAGATGGTCTTCTGGGCAACCACGTGGTCACCGGCCTGGGCAAGAGCCTGCAGGGTATAGGTGATGGCAGCAGCACCGGAGGCGACGGCGAGACCTGCCACGCCACCCTCGAGTGCGGCGATACGGTCCTCGAAGACGCCCTGGGTAGAGTTGGTCAAACGGCCGTAGATGTTACCGGCGTCGGCAAGACCAAAGCGGTCGGCGGCGTGCTGGGAGTTGCGGAACACATAGCTCGTGGTCTGGTAGATAGGCACGGCGCGGGAGTCGGATGCAGGATCGGCGCTCTCCTGGCCAACGTGAAGCTGCAGGGTATCGAAACCAAAGGTGTGCTCGGGGTTGTTGATGAACTGGCTCATGATGATCTCCTTGATCGAACAAAAGTAAATAAATTAGAGAGAAGTAAGTCGCTGTCTCCTGATCACGCCGACGGGCGCAAACAGGAGCCCGGCATTCGTTTTGGTAAGCAATTCATATGCGGGCCTCCTTTCGCATCCCGGTTCCGTGGTCGGTTTAATTACCTACCGCCTTTGTGTGTTTTGAATAGTACGAGCATTGTTTCGCTCGGTCAATCACTTAAAAGCGCTAACCTGTTATCGGTTTTATAGATAGCAACCGAAAGGATGGCATCGATGACCCTTCAGCAGCTTCGTTTTCTGATTGCCGTGGCAGAGTCCGGCTCAATTAACGCCGCAGCTCAGCGCCTCTATACCGCTCAGTCCAACATCTCAAACGCCGTCAAAAGCCTGGAACAGGAGCTCCACCTGGAGATCTTTACGCGCTCCAGCCGCGGCGTCACGCTCACCAACGACGGCACCGAGCTTTTGAGCTATGCGCGCCAGGTCGTAGAGCAGGCCGACATGCTCGAGGCGCGCTACGAGGACGGCGGCACCCCGCAAGCCCGCCTCGCCATTTCCGCCCAGCACTACGCCTTTTCGGTCGAGGCCTTTGTCAACGTGGTCGAGCGCTGCCGCGACAGCAAGTTCGAGTTCATCATGCGCGAGACCACCACATCGCAGATCATCGATGACGTCCGCGCATTTCGCAGCGATATCGGCATCCTCTATCTGGACGACTTTAACGCCCGCGTTCTGCAGAAGGCCTTCGCCGATGCCCGCGCAAGCTTCCATCCCCTCTTCGACGCGACGGTCCACGTCTTCGTTAGCGAGCGCCACCCGCTTGCCCGCCGCCCGCAGCTGTCCCTTGCCGACCTCACGCCCTATACGCGCTACAGCTTTGAGCAAGGCACCTCGAACTCCTTCTATTACGCCGAGGAACCTTTTAGCTATATCCCTTGCGACCGCAACATACGAATCTCGGACCGCGGAACACTTACTAACTTACTTATCACGTCGAACGGCTACACCCTGTCGACCGGTGTCCTCTCCAATGAAATGCAATGGGGTATGGCATCGATCCCGTTAGCAGACGCCCCAACGATGCACGTAGGCTATATCATGCACGACGAGCGCAAGCCCTCTCCCCTCTTGCAGCAATACCTCGACGAGCTCAACCGCATCATCCATGCCAACTAACTGTCGGAAGACGGGGTAGAAATCGTAGATTGCTAGCCCCCGGCGGGCATGGCGCTACAATGGTCACTCACACGAAACGTACCCAACGAAAGGAAGCCCGTGAAGGTCATCATCTATACCGACGGCTCGGCCCGATCAAATCCGGGACGCGGCGGCTACGGCGCCGTGCTCAAATACACCAACCCCGCCGGCAAGACCTTCACCTCCGAGCTTTCGCGCGGCTACGCCAAGACCACCAACAACCGCATGGAGCTCATGGCGGTCATCGTGGCGCTCGAGGCACTTAACCGCCCCTGCGAGGTCGAGGTCCATTCCGATTCGCAGTACGTCGTCAACGCCTTTAACAAGCACTGGATCGACGGCTGGAAAAAGCGCGGATGGAAAACCGCCAACAAGCAGCCCGTCAAGAACCGCGACCTGTGGGAGCGCCTACTCACCGCCAAAAGCAAGCACAAGGTTGAGTTCATCTGGGTTAAGGGTCACGCCGGCCACGAGCTCAACGAGCGCTGCGATGAGCTCGCCACCACGGCGGCCGACGGCAGCAACCTCGATATCGATACCGGCTTTAACGAGAGCGACCTGTAACGGCGTTTTCGCACGCTATTTCCTGCCCCCTCGCGCTACACTCATCCTGTAAACCGAACGGCACGAGGGGGATACATGCTGCGTATAGCGACCATCGGCACATCCATGATTACCAACGACTTTATCCAGGTCGTCAACGCCAACGACCAAGCCGCGTTTGTGGGCACGCTCTCGCGCGATGCCGAGCGCGGCGCCGCCTTTACCGCCGAACGCGGCGGCGAGCGTAACTTCACCGCACTTGACGAGCTTGCGTCCGCCGACGACGTCGACGCCGTCTACATCGGCAGCCCCAATGCGCTCCACTACGAGCAGGCCCTTGCCTGCATCGCCGGTGGCAAGCACGTCATCGTCGAGAAACCCTTCTGCGCCACCGAAGCGCAGGCGCTGGAAGTCTTCCGCGCTGCCGAGGCAGCAGGTGTCGTGGCCCTCGAGGCCATGCGTCCCCTCCACGATCCCGCCTTCCACGCCATCGAGGACGCCCTGGGCGAGATCGCCCCCATCCGCCGCGCCTCATTGCGCTTTGGCAAGTATTCCTCGCGCTACAACGAGATTCTCGCGGGACGCGCCACCAATATCTTCGACTGCAATATGGCATCGGGTTCCCTCATGGACATTGGCGTCTATACCGTCGAGCCCATGGTCGAGATCTTTGGCATGCCCTCCGGCCTTACGAGCATGACCACTCTGCTCGATCCCACCACGCGACAGCTCACGCACGGCCCCATCGATGGCTGCGGTTCCATCCTCGCCAGCTACGGCGGTGGCCGTATCTCCGTCGAGCTCGCGCACTCCAAAATTACGAATGACCTGCTGCCCTCGCAGATCGAAGGCGAGCGTGGCACTATCCAGATCGACCATCTGTCCACGCCCCGCAACGTCCGCATCGACTATCGCGGCGACGTCGTACGCGGCTCGGCGACCGAGGCACCGCGCGAACAGGGAGACAACGGCCGCGTGCTCGACCTGCCCAAATCGAGCAACACTATGGAATACGAACTCACAGACTTTATCACCGCCATCGGCGGCATCGATAACGTTAAGGAAGAGATTTGGGAGACCCCGGCGGGACGCCACGAGCTTGGCCACTACCGCGATGTCACACTCGTCTCACTGCGCATCATGGATGCCGTGCGCCAGCAGGCCGGCATAACCTTCCCGGCCGACGCAGGCAAGCAGGCATAGCTATGGGCCTCTTCGATACGTTCTTCTCCAGCGTCACCGGCGGCAGTCGAGAGCCTCAAAAACCATCAAACGTCGAGCTCGAGCTGCGCCGCAGGCTTACTGTGCTCGCAAGCGACGAGGCCACTCAAGACACTCCCCTGCGCTATTTCCTGCGCTGGGCGGGGCAAGTCCAGGGCGTTGGCTTTCGCTTTACCAACACCAACCTCGCGCAGGCACGCGCGCTCACCGGCTGGGCGCGCAACATGGAAGACGGCTCAGTCGAGATGGAGATACAGGGGGCTCCGGCAAATATCCTATCTCATCTCGAGGCGCTTCATGCCTCCTACGAGCGTATGGGAACGCGTTTTCGCCTCGTAGACGCCCAGGCCCGAGCCCCACTTGCCAATGAAGACGGTTTCACGCCTCGTTATTAGTATTGTGTGCTAAATACGGTATCATTTACCTACGACCGTTGATAGAAAAGAGGCGAGGCGCATGGCGGTGCAAAGAAGGAATACCAGGCAGCGAAAGCTGGTTCTTGACGCCGTGCGCCAAAGCTATAACCATCCCACCGCCGACGAAATCTACAACGTCGTGCGCGCGCAGGATGACAAAATCAGCCGCGGCACGGTCTACCGCAACCTCAATCTCTTGGCCGACGCCGGCGAGATTCTCTCCATCAAGACGCCGGGCGGCAGCCACTTCGATCGCACGATCGAGCCGCATGCGCATATCATCTGCACCTCGTGCAGCCGCGTCATCGACGTACCACTCCCCTTCGATGCCCAGCTCGACGCCAAGGCATCCGAGCAAATCGGCTGGCACGTCACGTCGCACTACACCATCTTCGAGGGTCTCTGCCCCGACTGCCGGTAGATGTTCGGGACATGCCTTAAAATCCACCTTTCTGCACTCTGCAGCAAAAAGAGATTCCTAGGCATGCCACATATATCTACTCGGCGAGCAGGCGGCGCAGTTCTTCTTCGACCGTGCGCACGTAGCGGACGCGGTCGTTGATGCCACACATAGAGGGATTGCAGCTCTCCATTAGATAAGGATGGCCCACTACGTTGAGCATGTCGCGGTCGTTTTCGTTATCGCCAAACGCCATCATCTCGTCGGGCGAAATTCCCAGGGCACGACCGTAATCGGCAAGCGCGGAACCCTTGCCCGAACCAAAGCCGATAAAGTCCGTCCACTCGGTTCCCGACGTCATCACGTCGGCACGGTCGCTAAAGAGGCGCTCAAAATACTCCAGGGCCGCCGGCTGATCCACCTCGGGCGTCTGGAAGGCAATCTTAATGACGTCCTCGTCGATGTCCTCGGGACGGTCGACCACCGCCACATCGCAGTGGACCTCATAGCGCAAATGGTCGACGAACGCATCGTTGCCGCTCATGGTGTAGAGGTGTCCCTCACACGAAAGGGTCACGTCGGCATGGGGATACGCAACCACGGCATTCGCGATATCCATAGCAAGGCTACGCTCCATGGAACGCTTGACAACGGCACGTCCCTCGCTCATCACCAGAGCTCCGTTTTCGCATACATAGGCGAGCTCATCGGCCACCGGGGCAAACAGATAGCGCAAGCTCGCATATTGACGGCCGCTCGCCGGCATAAACACGATACCGCGACGATGCAGCTCATCGATGAGCTCAAAGGCCTCGGAACGCGGCTCGCGCTCCCCCGGATGCAGCAACGTACCGTCCAAATCGCATGCAATCAGCTTGATTCCCTCAAGACCCATATGCTTTCCCCCACAGCATCTCATCAACAGAAAGACGGACTTTGAATAGTTGCCTCTCAAAGTCCGTCTTACTTATACGCACGTTAACCGCGCGCCTTCTTTACGATCGTAAAGTCTGGAGCCATACTCACAACGGCATCCGCCGCACTCGACGCAAAGCGCCGGTCCGAATCGAGTTCACGGGTAACCACCGAGAGCCGAACGCCCTCGACGCCCCGGAGCATGCGGCCCAAAACAGGCTGCACCGGCGTATACATGCGCACGGTATGCTCGTCCGAATCACCTCGGAAAAGCGGCGTATGCATATTGCCGATCTCCCAGCACGCATGCGCGAGCGCAATCGGGTCCATGCGGTCAACTTCGACCAAATAAACCTCGGCGCTGCGCAGACGTACGACAACCACCACGGGCACCGCACCCGTGTGGTCGATAGCGAGCACGTCACCGTCGGCAAGACGACCGCCGTCGGCAGTATCCAGCCGAACATCGACCGTGCGCCCCAGCTCCGTCACGCCCACAAGCGCGCATACATCAGCCTGGTCCCAATCGAGCAGCAGCTCGTCAACTTCAAAGACGCCGCCCAACTTCCGGCGAAGCAGGAGTTCATAGGACGGATCGTTGAGATTTCCCAAGCATGTCGTCGAAACCAAGCGTTCAGGCATACTCTAACCCTCGACCTCGACGAGCTCGATATCAAAGTTGAGGTCCTTGCCGGCGAGCTCGTGGTTGGCGTCGAGCGTCACGGCCTCGGGCGTCACATCGATGACCACGGCGGGGACGGGCATGCCGCTCGGCGTGGACAGGAAGAGCTTCATGCCCTTCTCGATCTGCTCGATATTGGGAACCTGCTCGGCCGGGAAGGTCAGGACCATCTCGGGGTTGTGCTCGCCGTAGGCATCGGCAGCCGGGATGTGCACGGTCTTCTTCTCGCCCACCTGCATGTCGACCACGGCGGCGTCGAAGCCCTTGATCATCTGACCGGCGCCGCAGGTGAACTCCAGCGGCTCGCCGCGATCGTAGGAGCTATCGAACTGCGTGCCGTCGTCGAGCGTGCCGCGATAATGAGTCTTGACCTTCTTGCCCTGATTGGACATGGTAACCTCCGTGATAAGGGCGGCGCACAACGCGGGCCGCCATGAACATATGGCGCTAACTATACCCTAGTCATACAATTCAAAGACAGTTTGCAAAGAAACGCTGCAACCGGAGGAACCATGGCATATCCCGTATTTGACCTACATTGCGACACCGCCGACCGCATCGGCTGGGCCACGCTCGATCTTGACCTGCGATTTACCGCCGGCACCGACGGTTATTTCCCCGGCGACGAAACGCATCCGCAAGATTTCGACCTCATCGAGGGCAACGCCTGCGCCATCTCGCTCGCAAAGATCGGCAACACGCCGTGGGCACAGTGCTTCGCCACGTTCGTCCCCGACGAGATTCCCGCCGCCCACGCCGCGCGCTTCCAAGCGCAGATCATGGCGCACATGAGCGGTCAGGCAATGCTCAACCACGACCGCATGGTCAACGTACGCAGCGCCGCTGACATTCGCCCTGCGCTCAAAGACGGCAAGGTCGCCTGCATCCACACCATCGAAAACGCCACGTTCTTTGCCGAGGACCCCGCGCTGATCGAGGTGCTCAAGAGCCTGGGCGTACTCATGTCATCACTCAGCTGGAACGCCCAGGGACCGCTCGCGAGCGGCCACGATACCCACGCCGGTCTCACCGCCGCCGGCATCGAGGCGCTTACGCAGATGGAGCACGCCGGCATGGTACTCGACGTCTCCCACCTCAACGATGAGTGCTTTGACGAGGTCGCCGCCCGCGCCACGCGTCCCTTCGTCGCCAGTCACTCCAACTCTCGTGCGGTTTGCGGCGTCAAGCGCAACCTCACCGACGACCAGTTCCGCACCATTCGCGACATGGGTGGCATCGTCGGTCTCAACTACTGCAGCGAGTTCCTTTCCAACGACGCAACCGACAAGACCGCCGCAGACGTCACCTTCGACCAGCTGGCGGCACATATCGAGCACTGGCTCGACCTGGGCGGCGAGGACGTCATCGCGCTCGGCGGCGACTGGGACGGTGCCACTGTGCCCGCTTTCCTCTCCGACGCCAGCAAGATGCCCGAGTTCCAGAACATGCTCTCCAAGCATTTTGGCAAGACCGTGATGCAAAAGCTCTGCAGCGACAACGCGCTTGCCTTCTTTGAGCGTTATTAATTTCACATCCCTTGAGCGGGCGGGCATACCGGACGGGTCGGCATGCCCGCCCGTCCCCAATCTGAAGGACCACTTTTGACGCAGCAGTTTACGATTTCCGTATCCCGACCGGATGGGACGCCCATCCCCGTCGTCGTTACCAAAAAGCGCGTCAAGAACTTCAACCTACGCGTCACATCGAGCGGCGAGGTCCACGCCAGCGCACCGCTCGGCGCCAGCCGCGAGCGTATCGAAGCGTTTGTGAAGCGCAACAGCGCCTGGATTATCAGCCGACTTGCCCAGCGCGAGCAACGTCAGGCGATGGCGCGAGAGCCGCTCAGTCCCTCGTCCATCATTGCGCTTTGGGGCAAACCCATCACCGTTCAGAATGCACTCGACCACAACTTTGCATCACCCGCACCGCGACCCAAGCAGGCTACCTTCGCAAGTTTTATGGGTACCGACGAAACGGACGAAGACCCACAGGCCAAGCGGCGCGCAATCCTCGACGGCCTAACGTCCGACGAGCTCCAGACACGCATCGACCAACTCTATGCATCCGAGGTCGCCGCAGCGCTGGGCGATATGGTGCACGCATACGAAATCGCAATGGGCGTCACCGTGGCCCGCGTTTCCGTACGTAGTATGAAAACGCGCTGGGGCTCATGCACGCCCAAATCCGGTGCCGTTCGCATCGCACGAGAACTTGCCGCCTACCCCGTCGAATGCCTCGACATGGTTGTCGCCCACGAGCTCGTCCACTTGCTCGAGCCAAGCCACAATCAGCGGTTTCACGCCCTGCTCGACACGTACTGCCCCAACAATAGAGCTCTGTCGCAGCGGCTCAAGCAGCCACCCATAGAGACGTATTAGAACCGGTTAGCGCACGCGCTCGATCTCGACACCGCAACTTGCCAGGGGCAGACCAACAGGGGCCCACGGCTTATCGAGCTTTATGCGCACACCAAGCAGCGAGGGATAGCGGCGCAGCAGCATCTGGGCCACACCCTCGGCTGCCGCCTCGATAAGTTTAAACGTATGCTCGCGCAGATAGCCATCGACATCGTGGCACACCGAGCCATAGTCAATCGAGGCGTCCAGGTTATCGTGCTCCCCCGCCGCGCGCAGGTCGGCATAGAGCACCAGAGAAACGATGAACTTCTGACCCAGCGCGTTCTCCTCGGGACATACACCGTGGTTGGCAAAAACCTCAAGGCCGTCAATGACAATACGATCGGCATGGCGCAAATCGTCATAGCTCACGTGGGGCACCGCCGTTGCGGTGGATATTTCGCCCCTTCCACGGCGGGCGAGCTCGGCGCCTTCAGTCTTGGTTGCATTCTCGGGCAGTTTCTTGTTGCTCATCGCGATCGTCTCCTTCGTTTAGAACCCCGACCGCGCAAACTAACTACACGCGAATCGACAAGTTCTTTTTATCATCGCTCCAGTTGCAAGCATTGCGCGCGGGGCATGCAAAGCAGGCGCGCGACGCTTTGTCGGCTGCATAGAGCAAACGCTCAAGCGGTTGGCTGTTCACGCGCAGCTTTCGATGGCCCAGAATGGCCGTCTTAATGGCTGCGGCATCGGCCGGCTCAAACGCCACGTCATCGGGCATGCCACCGAGAATCGCATCAGCGACGCGCTCGCTTGCAACATCATGGGATATACCCGATTCGTACTGTTCATCTTTGCCGATATCGTGAAGAAGTGCCGTGGCGTAGATGACCTCGCGGTCAAACTCGAGCTGTTCCTCGAGATTCTTGATCCACATAATGCGGGCGACATCGAGCAGATGGTCAATACCGTGGCGGCAAAAGATGCGCCCCGATTCCAGCTGAGCAATGTTGCCCAGGTGGCGCCGGAACAGGCCGTTGGCACAAATGTAATCGATACGAGGCATGACGCCAAAAGGCGCCAGGCCCGAAGCCATAAAACCGCGACGCGGCGTTCCCTCGTCAGTATTCGATGTAAAGTCGTTGACGACTCTCATAGTTAGCGTCCCAGCATCCTAAAGAAACGCTCTTCGAGCGCGGGGTCGGTCTCAAAGACGCCGCGGCGAGTGAGCGTCACGGTCTTGGTGCCGGGCTTTTGCACGCCGCGCATCGTCATGCACATATGCTCAGCCTCCATGAGCACAATCGCTCCCTGGGGAGCGAGATAATCCATGAGAGCGTCGGCAACCTGTGCACACAGCTGCTCCTGCAGCTGCAGACGACGGGCATAAACCTCAACCGTGCGGGCGAGCTTGGAAAGCCCAGCCACTCGACCGTTGGGGATATAGCCAATGGCGGCTTTGCCATAAAACGGCAGCAGATGATGTTCACACAGCGAGTAGAACGTGATGTCGCGCTCGATAACCAAATCGTTCGAAGCGACGGCAAAGGTTTTGGACAGGTGCCCCTCGGCACTCTGGTCCATACCGCCGGCGATCTCACCATACATACGGGCAACGCGCGCCGGGGTCTCCAGCAGGCCCTCACGAGTTGGGTCCTCGCCTATGCCCTCAAGCAACAGCTTAATGGCGGCCTCGACTTTTTCCTGATCGACCATCTGGGCCTCACTTTTCCGATTTCACGTTCGCGCTATGGTACCACGCCCTCCGGCATCGACCACAAGCTACATAGTATGGGTCGAATAGACCGGATCATCACGCCAAAGTTCAACCGCATCACAAAGCGCAACGCCCTCGCGCTCAGCACGGGCGCGCGTAGCGTTCATATCGATCACGCGCTGATTGCTCGAGCCCCTAAAACGCAACGAGATATCGTACAGGTCCTGAACAAACGGGCCGTCCACCAACATGTCGAGGCAGGCTAGGATGCGGTCCGTCACCTCGGTATGATGACGACCGCCCGGCATAAGCTCCTCGAGCACATCGCCGGTAAAGCACCAAATAGTCTTTCCCGACCCCGATGGATAGGCCGCACGCACGCGTTCGATAAAGTCGACAAGCCCCGCTTGATTCTCAGGTTCCATAGGCTCGCCGCCCAAAATCGTCAGACCATCGATAAAGGGATGATCGAGACTCTCGATAATCTTATCCTCGACGGCGCGATCGAACGGCTCGCCCGCAGCAAAGTCCCACGCGACAGAGTTAAAACAATTCTTGCACCCACGACGGCACCCGCTCACAAACAGAGAAGTACGAACGCCTTCTCCATCAGCAATGTCGAAATACTTAATGTTCGCGTAGTTCATAGGTAACTCTCCCGGGAGGCCGGGACATATCATCCCGTCCTCAAACATTCTCGGCCTTCGGCCTGCGAAACTGCGGGCGGGACGATATGTCCCGGCCTCATGCAAAGGGTAACTCAATGAACGAAGCGAACATCGAGTATAGGGTTCGAGGTCCAATAAAAACCTTGTTGCAGCTCAACCGCCATCGCAAATAAATCAAAGCTGCAGCTCGAATTATTTCCGCTAAGAACTTCGAGGAGTGAGCAGACCGCATGCTGCATCTCAGCTACGTCAACTTGGCTGCCCCGTAGCGAGGCCCCGGACCTTTGCTCGATATGAGTTCCGCACGAACAGGAGGCGCCAGTGGCGCCTCCGTCGTGAGCCAGGACTGTCCGAAATAGCGAGTAAAGGTCCGGGGCCTCGCTACGGGGCAGTCTGGGATGGTTATTAGAGATGCAGCACGCGGTCGCGGATCTCCTCGGTTCGACCCTGGTTCCAGAACTGGGTACCGATGTAGCCGCACGTACGACGAGCGACGTTCATCTTCTCCTGGTCGCGGTTGCCGCAATTGGGGCACTCCCACACCAGCTTGCCGTCATCCTCGACAATCTTGATCTCGCCGTCGTAGCCGCACACCTGGCAGTAGTCGCTCTTGGTGTTGAGCTCGGCATACATGATGTTGTCGTAGATGTACTGCATCACGCGAATGACAGCCTTGAGGTTGTCCTGCATGTTGGGAACCTCGACGTAGGAGATAGCACCGCCCGGCGAAAGCTGCTGGAACATACCCTCGAACTTGAGCTTATCGAAAGCATCAATCTCCTCGGACACATGGACGTGATAGCTGTTGGTAATGTAGCCCTTGTCCGTCACGCCCGGGATAATGCCAAAACGACGCTGCAGGCACTTGGCGAACTTGTAGGTCGTCGACTCAAGCGGGGTGCCGTACAGCGAGAAGTCGATATCGCTTTCGGCCTTCCACTCGGCGCACTTGTCATTCATGCGCTGCATGACGGCCATGGCAAACGGCGTGCCTTCCTTCTCGGTGTGGCTGTGGCCCGTCATGTACTTGACGCACTCATACAGGCCGGCATAGCCCAGGCTGATGGTGGAGTATCCGCCCACGAGCAGCTTGTCGATCGTCTCGCCCTTCTTCAGACGAGCGAGGGCACCGTACTGCCACAGAATCGGTGCGGCATCCGAAAGCGTGCCCATCAGACGCTCATGACGGCACAGCAGGGCACGGTGGCACAGCTCAAGGCGCTCGTCGAAGATCTTCCAGAACTTGTCCATATCCTGGTGCGAGCTCAGCGCGACATCGGGCAGGTTGATGGTCACGACGCCCTGGTTAAAGCGACCATAGTACTTGGGTTTGCTCGGGTCGTAGTTCAGCGCGTTGGCGACGTTGTTAAAGCCGTTGCCCGAGCGGTCGGGCGTCAAGAAGCTGCGGCAGCCCATGCAGGTATAGCAGTCGCCGTTGCCGGCGGTCTCGCCCTTCGAAAGCTTGAGCTCGCGCATCTTCTTCTCGGAGATGTAATCGGGCACCATGCGCTTGGCGGTGCACTTGGCAGCCAGCTGGGTCAGGTAGAAGTACGGGGAATCCTCGTGAACGTTATCGTCCTCGAGTACATAGATAAGCTTGGGGAATGCCGGGGTAATCCACACGCCGGCCTCATTCTTAACGCCCTCGTAGCGCTGGCGAAGCGTCTCCTCCACGATCATGGCAAGGTCGTGCTTCTCCTGAGGCGTACGAGCCTCGTTAAGATACATAAAGACCGTCACGAACGGCGCCTGGCCATTCGTGGTCATAAGGGTCACGACCTGATACTGAATCGTCTGGACGCCGCGACGGATCTCGTCACGCAGGCGATCCTCAACGACCTCACGGACCTTCTCGGCAGATGCCGAAACACCGAGCTCCTCGAGCTCGCGGGCAACCTCGCCGCGAATCTTCTGGCGGCTCACCTCAACAAAGGGGGCAAGATGGGTCAGCGAAATCGACTGGCCGCCGTACTGGGAGGAAGCAACCTGGGCGATGATCTGCGTCGCGATATTGCAGGCGGTCGAGAAGCTGTGCGGCTTCTCAATCAGCGTGCCCGAGATAACGGTGCCGTTCTGGAGCATGTCCTCCAGGTTCACCAGATCGCAGTTGTGCATGTGCTGGGCAAAGTAATCCGAATCGTGGAAGTGAATCAGGCCCTCATTATGGGCGTCCACGATCTCCTGGGGCAGCAGCACGCGCTGGGTCAGGTCCTTGGAAATCTCGCCGGCCATATAGTCGCGCTGAACGGAGTTGACGGTCGGGTTCTTGTTGGAGTTCTCCTGCTTGACCTCTTCGTTATTGCACTCGATCAGCGACAGGATCTTGTCATCGGTCGTGTTCTTCTGGCGCTTCAGGCTCTGAACATAGCGATAGATGATGTAGTGGCGGGCAACCTCGTAGCAGTCGAGACGCATGATCTCGTCCTCGACCAAATCCTGGATCTCCTCGACCGAAACGGTGTGGCCCGCGTTCTCGCATGCCTCGGCGACGTTTTGCGCCGCATAAACCACCTGGCGGTCGGTTAGACGAGAGCTCTCCTCGACCTCCAAGTTAGCGGCGCGGATGGCATTGACGATCTTATCGATGTCAAAGACAACCTCGGTGCCGCTGCGCTTGATGATCTTCATCCTCTTGCCTCTTTCGCGTCGTAGCCTCATTGCGCTTCAGAGCCAAACGATGCCCGGCAGGGCTTGCCCCTGCCTTGCGGCGCCGTCGCGCAATCTGTGTTCTCGATAAACCATAAGCCTCCATGCGGACATTCCCAGAAGCCGATCAAGCGGCTCAAGGACACGTTCAAAAGAGGCAGTTAAGGTCTTCGTTCTCTGTCCGCCATCTATCATACGACAAAGAGGCATCTATATCCTGTATTCTTTTTTTAGGTCAAACACAACATATAGTGTTTCAGCAGGTCAAAGCAATTAGTCATTTTGCAGACGCATTAAAAATGAGGGGTATTTGACAAGTCGGTAAAACGTTACCAACACGGCTACCTGCATGGCAGTTATAAAACCCCCTTAGTCAAGCCGCTGACAAATCCTACCAAAACCAAGCCGCTCACGCCAAAAGAATCCAAAAGATTATGCTTGACCAACATGTTGCGGTCACGATCGGCCAGGACGTATGCAATCTGCCAGCACCTCTACGGGATGCGAAGACCATCGCGTACAGACCTTGGATCAATATTTGGCGGCTTATTTGGCGGCGTGCTTGGTGGCAAAACAAAACAGCTCAGAGGCTAAGCCTCTGAGCTGCGAACATTTGGTGGGCGTTAGAAGATTTGAACTTCTGACCTC
>UQTR01000012.1 GCA_900544065.1 uncultured Collinsella sp. | reverse complement strand
ACGCTCGACGACGTCATCGAGCTCTTCAAGAAGATCTGCCCGGCTGAGTAAATCACTCCCGTCGGCGGCCCCGGGTTTCCCTCCGGGCGCGTCCTCGGACATGCAAAAGGCCCCGCTGCGCGCGTTGTGCGCGGCGGGGCCTTTTACGTCCTGCGGAATGCGCCCGGAGGGAAACCCGGGGCCGCCTGCGTTCTTTTCTCAGATGCCGGGGTGCCGGAAAGGCGGGATGTGAGGGGCGCATTGTTGGATGGCGCCTTATGTCTGCTTATCGTGGCGGGCGCTGTTTTGGGGTGCTCGATGGGTTGTCTCGCTAGGTAAAAATTTGTTCGCGGTGGTATCGTTGTTGAGGGTTTAATTCGATGTGAAAGGGTGACTTTGGTGTCCCAGATGGATTCTACGCTCTCCTTTATTACTGACCAGTTGAAGGCGCTTACCTCGATTGCTTCTCCTACGGGGTATACCCGTGCGGCGACCGATTATCTGATGGAGACGCTTCGCGATATGGGGTTTGGGCCTGAGCGTTCTAATAAGGGCAATGTGCTGGTGGAGCTTGGTGGCGAGGGTGAGCCGCTCGTGTTGGCGAGCCATGTCGATACCCTGGGCGCCATGGTGCGTTCCATTAAGGACAATGGTCGCCTGCGTCCCACGACGCTCGGCGGGCATCAGTGGTCTACGGCCGATGGCGAGAACTGCACCGTTTACACGCGCGATGGCAATGTCTACACGGGCGTGGTCCTCAATACCGAGCCTTCGGCGCATGTGGCCGATGAGCCGGTCAAGACTATCGAGAAGAACATGGAAATCCTGCTCGACGAGAACGTTGACAGCAAGGACGATGCGCTCGAGCTGGGTATTCAGACGGGCGATATCATCGCCATGGATCCGCGCACCACGGTGACGGAGAGCGGCTACATCAAGAGCCGCTTCTTGGACGACAAGCTGTCCGCGTCGATTCTGCTGGGTTTGGCCCGCGCCGTTGCTGGCGGCGAGGTGACGCTTTCGCGCAAGGTGTCGCTGCTCTTTACCGTGTACGAGGAGGTTGGCCACGGCGGTGCCTTTGTGCCGGCCGACACGCGCGAGATGATCAGCGTTGACATGGGCTGCGTGGGCGACGACTTGGGCTGCACCGAGCGCATGGTGTCGATTTGCGCTAAGGATTCGGGCGGCCCCTACAACTACGATCTGGTGACCACACTGTCCAATATTGCGCGCGAGCTGGAGCTCGATTACGCCATCGACGTGTACCCGCATTACGGTTCCGACGTCGAGGCCACGCTTTCGGCCGGCTATGACATTCGCCATGGCCTGATCGGCCCAGGCGTGTATGCGAGCCACAACTACGAGCGCAGCCACATGGACGGCGTGCGCAACACCTTTGAACTGGTTCGCGCCTACGTTCAGCGCTAACGATGCAGCGGTCTCGGCTGACACAGCAGTACCGACCGAGGCCGCCCTCTGTAAGTTGCGGTGAAATAGGGGCTGTTTAAGCGTTTTAAATGCGAAAACAGTCCCTATTTCACCGCAACTTAGGAGGTAGCGCTGTTATCTCTGCACGTGCCGTAGTACCTCAACGGCGGCACTTACCTCAATCGTGCGGCGCTCGAGACCGCGGCGGATGGCGTTGAGGCGATTGTCAGCCGTTGCCCATGCACTTTGTGAGAGGATTTCGACCGCCTCGTCGACGAACCCATCGAGGTGCGATGCATCGAACCAATCGAGTGAGTCGGCAAATGCCAGCTGAGTGGAGGGGTCCGGCCCAAACGGTTTGGCGGCAAACCCAAACTCCCCGGTAACGAGCATGGCGGTTGGCACGTTGTACCACAGGCAATTGCCGCTATCGAACAGCGGTGCAGGCCGTATTTCCAGCGTGTCGACGTTGCGGATGATGCCGAAGTTTCGCCAGTGGCGGTCGCTGTTGGCCAAGAGGGCATCGCAGACGATCATCTGCGACATAGATCTTCTCACGGCAGCTTCGTCTGCCCCGTGTCTGCCAAGATAGCGACAGTATCGATCGTATGTTGAGCTTCCTCGCTGGCCACCGAGTGCATCCCTGATATAAGCGGCCGGCACGTATTCCTCGCGGCCATTCAGAAAGTCATTGCATAGGCATACGGGCCCGTCGAACATGCGCTCGACCGTATAGGGAACAAACTCACCTTTGGATAGCAGACGCCGATGTAGAGCTGTTGCAACCGCCTCGTTAAACGGTCGCTGATCGTCCATTCCGCATCCTTTGACCAAGATGCGAACGCCATTGCGGATTATCCAGGATTTGGGAAGCTCGCCCTCGGACGTATTGTCAGGATTTTTGAGTCCGATGCCCTCTAGCCAGCCTGAACGATGCTCGGGTGCCGACCGTTCAAAATCGTTCTCGAAGTAATTGAGGTGCTGCCAATCGAGCTCATCGCAGTCGACCGGCCTCAGCCAGTAGCAATCCGAAAGCGAAAGGCCAAGACACTGAACCGGAACTTCAACACCGCTGTCAATTCCTAGTTCGCGATAGCGCGAGATGAGTCCGGGGCGGACGTCGGGGACCGACCGGTGACTCCACCACGTGTTGAGTGCTCGTTTATTCACCGTTGGTGAAGAGCTCGAGCACGTGCCAAACGGCATCCTTCGTGCATCGAGTATCTTGGCAATTTCAAAGGAAAACTCGCGCGTTGGATCAAACGAGACATGCGCAACCTCGTGGTCGGCTGACATCAACGTGAACTTGCGCCCTACGTCAGCTGCGGGGCGGCGCCCGCGCTTGCGGACCTTTTGGTAGCCAATCGCGGAATCGTACTCAACCATTTTCCGCCCACCGACGATATCGCACGCGAGCGTTCCCGATGCAGCCAGTTGCGATATGCGAGCTTTCGTAACACCCAGCAGACGCGCGGCGTCACCCATGGATATGTAGTTGGAAGTACTCATCTGCTGCATCACCTCGTTAAGTATTCTAATTGTTAAATGTAGCAAGAGCAAACATCATAATACTTAACAAAGTTGCGGTGAAATAGGGACTGTTTGGCGGCTTGAAACGCTTAAACAGTCCCTATTTCACCGCAACTTATGAGAGGTTCCGGCTATTTGAGGGCGGCGGTGACGGTGCCGCCGCCCAGGACGATGTCGCCGCGGTATATAACGACAGCCTGGCCGGGGGCGATGGCGCGCTGCGGCTCGTCAAAGGTCAGCAACATTTGCCCGTCTTCGCCGCGCGTAAGGATCGCTGCCTGGTCTTTCTGTCGGTAGCGGTACTTGGCGCCCACGCGGATGCCGCCGGCATCCAGCTCGGCTTCCATGTGGTCGGCAGGGGCGCTCCAAATCCAGTCGTTGGCCGTGAGCGCCGTGGCCGTCAGGTCCTCGGCCTCGCCCAGATGCACGGTGTTGTTGACGGCGTCGACACCCGTTACGTACACGGGATGCGCCATCGCGACGCCCAGGCCTTTGCGCTGGCCGATGGTGTAGCGCAGCGCGCCGTTGTGGCGCCCGACCACGCTGCCGTCGCGCCACACAATGTCGCCCGGTGCAGCGGGATGTCCGCAGCGGCGCTCGATATAGCCCGCGTAGTTACCGTCTGGAATAAAGCAGATATCCTCGCTTTCGGCCTTCTTGGCGTTGATGAAGCCCTGCTCGGCGGCAATCCGGCGCACGTCGCGCTCCTTGTCCAGACCCGCCAGCGGAAAAATCGTGCGCGCCAGACGCTCCTGCGTAAGCGAATACAAAAAGTAACTCTGGTCCTTTTTGGGGTCCTCGCCGCGATGCAGCTGCCAGGTGCCGTCTGCCGCCTGGCTTGTTTTGGCGTAATGGCCCGTGGCGATGTAGTCGCAGCCCATGTCCAGCGCTGCATCGAGCAGCGCGCCAAACTTAATGTGGCGGTTGCAGATAATGCACGGATTGGGCGTCAGCCCCTCCTGGTAGGCGTTCACAAAGCGCTCGATTACGTTACGGTCGAAGGTTTGCTGCAAGTCGAGCACATGGTGGGGAATGCCTATGCGCTCGGCGACGGCCTCTGCGTCGGCGATGTCGCGGTCGACCTTACTCATGCCCGTGGCGGGGTCGGGTGCGGGGCAGGTGAGGCGCATGGTGGCGCCGACACATTCGTAGCCCTGGCTTTTGAGCAGATACGCGGTCACGCTGGAATCGACGCCGCCGCTCATGGCGACGAGCACGCGCTTGTTGTGCATGAGGAGGTTCTCCTTGGTGGCATGTGGCCAAAAAAGAAAAGCGGCGCGGGAGGCTGGTTCCGC
This sequence comes from uncultured Collinsella sp., assembly GCA_900544065.1. Taxonomy (GTDB): domain Bacteria; phylum Actinomycetota; class Coriobacteriia; order Coriobacteriales; family Coriobacteriaceae; genus Collinsella. The sequence goes on along the minus strand of UQTR01000012.1, from coordinate 32,069 downwards.
GCCGCAGACATTGTAGCAAGTTCGGACGTCTCGTGGGGCATCCTGTTGGGATGAGCTCAGGCTGCCAGAAGAGAGGGGAGACCGGCGTGCCTTGGACTCGTTCTAAGAACGAGAAGCTCTAGTCCTGGAAGAGCGCCGTGGACAGGTAGCGCTCGCCGGTGTCGGCGAGCAGCGCCACGATGGTCTTGCCTTCGTTCTCGGGGCGCTTGGCCAGCTGCAGAGCGGCCCAGACGGCGGCGCCGGACGAAATGCCCACGAGCACGCCTTCCTTGTGGCCCACGGCGCGGCCGGTGGCAAAGGCATCGTCGTTCTCGACGGGGATGATCTCGTCATAGACCTGGGTGTCGAGGACGTCGGGCACAAAGCCGGCACCGATACCCTGGATCTTGTGCGGGCCGGCCTGGCCCTTAGAGAGCACCGGGGAGGTGGCGGGCTCGACGGCGACGACCTGAATCTCGGGGTTTTGCTCCTTGAGGAACTCGCCCACGCCGGTCACGGTGCCGCCGGTGCCGACGCCGGCGACGAAGATGTCGACCTTGCCGTCGGTGTCGTCCCAGATCTCGGGGCCGGTCGTGGCCTTGTGAATGGCCGGGTTCGCGGGGTTCACAAACTGGCCGGCGATGATGCTGTTGGGAGTTTCCTTCTGCAGCTCCTCCGCCTTGGCGATAGCGCCCTTCATGCCCTTGGAGCCGTCGGTGAGCACGAGCTGTGCGCCGTATGCCTGCATGAGCTTGCGGCGCTCGACGGACATGGTCTCGGGCATAGTGATGATCACCTTGTAGCCGCGGGCCGCCGCCACCGAGGCGATGCCGACGCCGGTGTTGCCGCTCGTGGGCTCGATGATGGTGTAGTCGCCACCGCGCACGAGCTTGCCGGCCTTCTCGGCCTCGTCAATCATGTTCTTGGCGACGCGGTCTTTGACGGACCCGGCGGGGTTGAAGTATTCCAATTTGACGAGCACACGGGCCTTGAGGTCCTCGTCGGCCTCGAAGTGGGTGAGCTCCAGAAGCGGGGTGTGGCCGATAAGCTGATCGATGGACGTGTAAACATTGCTCATGGTGAACCTCCAAAGTGTTCAAATGACTGGATACCGTGTGGTTTTACGGTGTGTGTGGCAGTGAAACCCACAAACCTTATAGGTTGTTCGTTTTGCTGTTGGCAAGCATAGTAGACAGTAAAGCCTAGTAACGCAATAGGAAATAGAAGATTATTACGAGTCGATTAACCATCTTGACGGGAATAGGTATTTTCAAAACCAATTTTTCGGCTAGAATTTCTACGAATTAAAAGACCGAAAGGCAGCTATATATATGTTGGTTTCCACAAAGGGCAGATATGCCCTGCGCGTTATGGTCGACCTGGCCGAGCACCAGGCGACAGGCCGTATCCCGCTTAAAGAGATTGCGGCGCGTCAGGGTATTTCGGAGAAGTACCTCGAGAATATTCTGGCTACGCTCGTGCGCGCCAACATGCTCTCGGGCATGCGCGGCAAGGGCGGCGGCTATGTGCTCACGCGCCCGCCCGAGCAGTACACGGTGGGCGAGATCTTGCGCCTGACCGAGGGCAGCCTGGCGCCGGTCGCCTGCCTGGATGGCGACTGCAAGGGTTGTTCGCGCTCTGACGAGTGCCCCACGCTCGACGTGTGGAAGAACCTGGACAAGCTTATCAACGACTACCTCGACGGTGTGACGCTCGATCAACTTGTCGCTCCCAACGAAGGCTACGACTACGTGATCTAGCCCACCTGCCATTTGGGGACGGGGTGGAAATGGCAGATTCTCTCGCCCTTTGAGACTTGGCAAATAAGAAGGCCGCCCATTTTTGTGATGGGCGGCCTTCGTTTTGGGCTGTTGAGACGGGCGCGGCCGGAATGGCCGTTTTAGCCCTCGGCGATGCTGTCGAGGATGCTGCGCATGATGGACACCAGGATGCTGCCCATAAAGGCCGATCCAAAGCTGGCGATGGAGATACCCGCGCCCAGCAGATTGACCGACAGATAGCTGGCCAGCTCGAGCATAAAGCTGTTGACCACAAGCTGAAAAATACCCAGCGTAATGATCGTGAGCGGCAGCGAGATAACCGTCAGAAACGGCTTGACGAACGAATCGACGATGTTCAGGAACAGTCCCACGAAGGCGAAGCAGACCCAGGCCTCGGTAAAACCGAAGGGCTGGATGCCGGGAACGAGGAACGTGGCAATCGCGATGGCGATTGAGGTGAAGAGCCAGTTAAGCATAAAGCGCATGGTGTGAATCCTTTCTTGCGCAGGGTGCGTTGGTGACGCGTGAAACGGCTTGCTGCGGCAGCCTGGACGGACGCGCGGGTGTGCCGCCTTGTTCGGCCGCTCATTGTCTCAGATATTCGTGGAGCTTGCGTGCGCATTCGGTTTCAAAACGGCGTTCGTCCTAAAAAACGTGCCGCTGGCAGAGAGTCTTGTCGCTTTAGTTTGGTGGTGTGCTAAACTGCTACGGGCAAAAGCCACAGGCGTTGCCCTATTGCATAGAACGGGCGAACGATGCCCGATGTCAGTATCAACTTCGATGCCTTTTGGCGGGTTTGGCGGTGATCGATGAACATCGAGAACATGTTTGACAAGCCTGATGTCAAGCAGCTGGTCCACGCATTTAGTCTTTTGGATGACGAGAAGGATATCCAGGCGTTTTTGACCGATATCTGCACGCCGCGCGAGATCTGTGATCTTTCGCAACGCTTGCAGGTCGCGCGTTATCTGGATGAGGGCGAGCCCTATGTTGAGGTTCAGGCCCGCACGGGCGCTTCGTCCACCACGGTGAGTCGTGTTTCCAAGGCGCTCAACGGCGAGTACGGTGGCTATCGTAAGATCCTCATCAAGCTGGAGGATGGCGAGTAGGCCAACGGCAACAAACGAATCAGTTGGAGCCGCCCCTTCGGGGGCGGTTTTTATGTGTCGAAATTGATCCCTTGGGGACGGAGGAAAACGGATCATCGAGGGGATCTGGTGCATTGGGGCCAGGTTGTCCGTGCGGGCGGGTAGGATAGATGTGTTGAATATTGCGAACAGTTTGAGTGGAGGACCATGCCTGTTCGAATCTATACCACCAACGCCGGCGCGGATTTGAGCGATGCCGAGGCGGCGCTGCTTGCCGACCTTATTGCCCGCCACGGGCGTGCCGTGCTGCTGGCGCCAACGTTTGCCGAGCTCGACCTGTGCCGTCATGATGCGGCGGAAGCCGGCGTTTCGCTGGGTATTGACTACAAGACGCCTACATCGTGGCTTCGCTCGCTTTGGGAGCTTTTGGGCGACGGGCGCGGTTTCGTCGACAACCTGCAGCGCCAGATGCTGTTTTCGGACATGGTAGCGCGCCTCGACGACGCCGACCTGCAGCCGCTTTCGCGCAGCCAGGGCACGGTGCGTTTGCTCGCGCGTATGGCTCGCGATGTGCTGCCGGGTGTGGCAGGGACAGGCACCGAGCGTTGCTGCGACAACGTTTGCAAGCCCAAGCCCAAAAGCGACGCCGAGGCTCGCGTGTTTGAACTTTTGTGCGCCTATGCGCGCGGTTTGGACCGTCGAGATATGGTCGAGCCCTGCGAGGCGGCTGACATTATGGCCGGCGCTTTGGCCGACAACCTGCCGGGGTGCGCCCGCGCCGTTTGCGTGCGCGGCGTCACGTCATTTACGTATAGCCTGCTCGAGCTGCTGTCCGCCGTGGCAAACAACGGGGGAGAGGTTGTCGTGCTGCTTGCCCGCGAGCAAGCGGCGATGCGCGAGGAGCTTGCCGCGGCATTTGATGTCCGCGGTGTGCTGTTTGAGATCGCGCCGCTGGGGGAGGGCGCCGCCGCGCCCCAGACTGCCTCCAAGTCCGCTGCTCAGCCTGCCTTTATTGAGGTCGCCGGCCCCCATGCCCGTGCCCATGCTTATGCGGACGTCATCGATAAGTTGGTGAAAGCGCACAAGGAGTCCAAGGACGATAAAGTTGCTGCAACACCCGCCGACCCCGTACGCGTGCTCGTTGTTTCTGCCCGGGCACCCCAGCTGTTCGGCGAGCTTGCCGCTCGTTTGGCGGCGCGCCACGTTGCTGCCGAGACGGCCGAGTTCACGGCGTTTTCCCAATCCATTGCGGGCAGGCAGTTCACGGCGCTCGCCAACCTGATCGAGCGTATGAAGGCCGCCGACGAAGGGGCAGCTTCTAAGACTGAGTGGTGGCCCGCTCCGGAGCTTACCGACTGGATTTACAGCCCGCTTTCGGGTGCCGACGCCGCCAGCGCGCGCACGTTCGACAAGAATATGCGACTGTCGCGCAGCAAGACCACTGCGGGCGTCAAGAGCCTGCTGCAGAGCGTGCAGGGCCAGGTGAGGGGCGCGCGTAAAGCGGCGAGCGACGAGAACTGGTTTAAGAACGTGCCGTGCGTGATCTCGGACGTGTTCCAGGCGCTGTGGCGCGACAAACCCGTGACGGCGCTCAAGGCCATGCTTGCCGTTGCCGAGGCACTGCCCGATCGCGCACTTGGCGGTCTCGACGGTCAGGCCCGTCGCCAGGCGGAGGTGGCCCTGCTGCGCCACGTCATCGACATCCTTATGAATGGCGCCCGTGCGCTCGACGTGTCGCAGGCCGCGACCGTGCCCGTGCTCGATGACATTCGCACCAAGGTGGACAAGCGTAGCGCCGCCTACGATTACGAGACCTACGAGGTTGACCGTGCGCCACGCGCCCAGGTTCGCTTTGCTTCGCTTGCCGATGCGGCGGCCCTGCGCCCCGGCAGCTACGATGCCGTGCTGTTTGCCGATGTCGACCTGGACAGTTATCCGCTCTCACATGAGGAGGGCCCGCTGGCAACGCTGACGGCAGAGTTAGATCGCAGCGGTGTGACGCTTGAGCCTGCGGCCTTGCTGCGCGCACGCTTTGGCCGCGCGATACAAGCGTCGCGCGGTCCGGTTGCGCTTGCCCGCGTGACGCACGATCGCCAGGCGCGCGAGTGCTACCCGGCTGCCGTGTGGACCGAGTTGCGGGCGCATGCCGAGGCCGCTAACGATGCTAAGGCCGCTGACGCCGACAAGGCCGCTGACGACGCTAAGGCCGTTGGCGCCGACAAGGCGAAGTGTGTGGGTGAGGGCGATATCGTAAGGGACTTCGATCCCGCGGCAGGCGAAGGTCTTAGGCGCGAGCGCGTGACCTGCGAAGCTCCTCAGCATCTGAGCGATGAAGCCATTCCGTATTTGGTCCTGCGTCGTCGCGATGGCGAGGGCGAGGATGCGCCGCTGGTGCCGCGCCTGACGTCTGCCTCGCAGATCGAGGCCTATTCGACCTGCCCGCTATGCTGGTTCGTCTCGTACCGCGTGAAGCCCCAGTCGATCGACGCTGGCTTTGGCAATATGGAGAAGGGCAACTTTGTCCACGACGTGCTGGAACACTTGCATGCCCGTCTGCCCCAGGAGGGCATGGAGCGCGTGACACCCATGAATCTGCCACGCGCGAAGGAGCTGCTGCGCGAGGTCTTTGACGAGACCTTGGCCGAGCATGCGGGCAAGCGCGGTACCGAGGGCCCGCTCGTGCCGCTCTCCCCGGTGGAGGAGCGCCAGGTGGCCGAGATTTTGCCGCAGCTGGAGGGCGTTCTTGCCTACGAGTCCGAGGCGCTCGCGCCCTTCGCGCCGCGCTATCTGGAGTTTGCGTTCAACGAGCTCCAGGTCGAGTATGCCGGCTGGCCGCTCGGCGGGCGCATCGACCGCGTGGATGTGGATGCCGAGAATCGCGCCGTGGTAATCGACTACAAGCATCGCACGGGCGTTGAGGAGTTTAAACTCGCCGACCCCACGGTGCGCGACGAGGAATCGGGCGAGGCCGCCATCGACGACCCGCGGTGGCTGCCGCCCCATACCCAGACGCTTATCTATGCGCAGGCTATGCGCCGGGCGCTGGATCTGGATGCCCGTGCGGCGCTCTATTTTTCGACCAAGGGCGGCAAACCGGCGCTGCGCGGCGCCGCGAGTGCCGAGCTGCTCGAGGAGGAGCGTGGTGACGGCCGCATCCCGGGGCTTAAGAAGGGCTTTCCCGGCGAGGGTGGCAGCATGGACTTCGACGCCCTGCTCGATCGCGTGGAGGCCGGCATCGCCGAGCGCCTGCACGAACTCGAGGCAGGCGACGTTGCCGCCGTCGACCCGACGTCGGCTCAGGCCGCGCATGCGCGCTGCTCGTATAACCACGAAGGAACGTTTGTAAGGAGGGACGTGTAGACCATGGATCTTTCGACTTTGATGCCGCAACAGCTGCAGATCGTCAAAACGCTCGACCGTCCGCTGTTTGTCTCGGCGGGTGCCGGTTCGGGCAAGACCTTTACCCTCACGCGCCGCATCGTCTACGCGCTCTCGCCCGAATCCGGTCCGTTCGTTGAGCATCTGGACCAGGTGCTCGCCATTACCTTTACCAAAGACGCCGCGGCCGAGATCCGTGACCGTGTGCGCCGCGCGCTCATCGACGAGGGCATGGACGAGGAAGCCCTGACCGTCGACGATGCGTGGATCTCGACCATTCACGGCATGTGCTCGCGTATCCTGCGCGCACATGCGTTGGAGCTGGGCATCGATCCCGAGTTCACGGTGCTCACCGATACCGACGAGCTTATGGACCAGGCTGTTGAGCATGTGCTGGCCCGCGCGACGGCGCCCGATGCCGCCCCCGAGCTCGCCGCTTCGCTTAAGGCCCTCTACGCTTGGTATCCCATGGCGGGCGAGGGTGGGCCGTTTGGCGCCGGTACCACCATTAAAGGACTGGTGCGCGACCTGCTGGAGCTATCGAGCCAGCTGCCGGGCGGCATGGACGATGTGTGCGTGGCGCGCGGCCAGGCTGACACCTCGGCGCTTGCCGACGCCTATCGCGCGGCGTTGGGTGCGAGCAAGGCCGCGACCGAAAAGGCACAGGTGGCACTCGACGCCATCGACGCGTTTGAGGCGAGCGGCAAAACCATGGAGGATGCGGCGCGACTCATGATGTCGTGCAGCATGCCTCGGGCGAGCAAGGCGTTTTCTAAGGAGCAGGTGGAGCTACTCAAGGCCGAGGCTGCCGATGCGTTTATCAATATCGTGCTGGCCTGCGGTGGTCCCGCACTCGATGCGCTGGTGGGCCTGGCCCGTTCCGTGGAGGCTGAGTATCGCGCGCTGAAGGCCGGCCAGTCCGCGCTCGATAACAACGACCTACTGCGTATGGCGTACGAGGCGCTGCGCGACTACCCGGCTATTCGAGCGGCCTATGAGGGCCGCTTTAAGATGGTCATGATCGACGAGTTCCAGGATACCGACCAGATGCAGGTCGACCTGATCCGTTACCTGACCGGCGCGGGTGAGCGTGCGCTGTGTACCGTGGGCGATGCACAGCAGTCGATCTACCGCTTCCGTGGTGCCGAGGTCGAGGTGTTCCGTCGCCAGGAGCGCAAGGTGGGTTCGACGACGGCGTCCGAGACGGTCGCCACGTCCGATGCCCCCGCCGGCGAGCTTGTCAAGCTTGTACGCAACTTCCGCAGCCACGACGAGGTGCTGCGCTATGTGGCGCGCGTCTTTGACGGCGACACCGGTGGTTTGATGCAGGGGTTCTTGGATCTTGAACCGAGCGACGAACGCGAGGACAAGCTCAAGGCGAAGGCATCGCGCCGCCAGGCGATCTTCGTTGCCGGTGGCAGTACGCAGGAGCGAACGCAGGCGAAAGCTCGCGCGATTGCGGAGCGATTCCAAGCACTCGTTAAAGCGGGCCAGCCCCAGGGCAGCATGGTCCTGCTGCTGGGCCGCATGACCAACGCCGATGTCTATGCGCAGGCCTTCCGCGACCAGGGGCTCGACTGCGTGATCGCAGGCGGCTCGGTCTTTGCCCAGGCAGCCGAGGTGCAGACGGTGCGTGCCCTGGTCTGCGCACTCGCCAATCCGGCCGATACGGCGCAGGGCCTTATGCAACTGCTCGCCTCGCCGATGTTTGCGCTCGGCGCCCAGGAGTTCCTGGCGCTGGCGACCAAGCTGGACGACCAGACGGGGGAGACCTCGCGCCGCAACATCGATGCGGGTATCATGAGCGATTTCGATGTGCCGGGTTTGCAAGACTTGCCGCTCGTGACGCGCGCCCGCGAGGTGCTGCGGTATGCGCTTCGTCGCGTGGGCCGCGATTCGTTCGCCGCCATCGCGCGCGATACTGTCAACGCCTCCGGCTGGTTTGTGCGTCTGGCACAGCGTGGTCCCGAGGGCAAGGCCATTGCCGCCAACGTGCTTAAGGCGCTCGATGCCGTGGCCGAGGCGGAGGCCGAGTTCGGTAACTCGCCGCGTTCCATTGCGCTTGCCTTCGACCGCTTCTTGGCGGGCAAGGAGGCCCCAGGTGCCCTCAACGAGGAGGGCGACGGCGCGGTGCGCATCATGACGGTGCATGCCTCCAAGGGTCTGGAATATCCGGTCGTAGCGGTTGCCGAGTGTTTTGGCGTGCGTAAGTCCTCGGGTGCGGCTCAGATGGGGCGTGTCGAGGGCGGAGCGCAGGTCGTGGCGCTGCCGGCACGCTTCGACGGCGTTAAACTCGCGGACGGCACGTTCGTAAAGGGCGATGACGTCAAAAAGCAGTTTGAGCATGCGTTTAAGGGCAAGGGCACGTCGTTGTGGCTGCCGCCGGAGCTCATGGAGGACGTCTGTGCGACGGGCTCTCCCGCCGAGGCATTTGCTCGCCTGCGCAACGACGACCTGCAGCTTTCGCTCGAGGAGCGGGCCCGTTTGCTCTATGTCGCCATGACGCGAGCGCGCGAGCTGGTCATTCTGGCGATGGATGTCGGCGTGAGCCGCGGCAAGGTGACGGCGCCGACCTTCGATGTCGAGACGGATCTGACCTACGACGTGCTGCGCCGCATCCTGCCGACCGACAGCCTGGACATGCCGCAGCTCGATAGCGACCGTTTGGTGTTCGACAACTCCAAGCCGGGCGACTACGAGCTCATCTCGCTGGCGGACTTTACGTTTGGCGAGCAGGCGTTTGAGGTCAACGCTTCGCTGGATGTCGAGGGCAGGCTTGTCCGCGGCGATGCGGAGCCGGAGGGTGCCGGTGCAGATGCCCGCGCCGCCGTTCCCGGTCCTGCCGACCCTGAGCCCGATGCGTTTGAGCTCGTGTATCCCCAGGCGGTGGGCGTGCGCATGGGCACCTGCCCGTATCCGGCGCGCGATTCGTACAGCTACTCGTCAATTGCCGCGGCGCTGCATGCCGAGTCCGAGGACCGTGCCGCCGAGGCACACGTGCCCATGGACGAGGCTGGCGATGATGCGGAGTCGGATGGTTCCGAGATGACGGATGCGGACGTGGCTGCTGTCGAGCCCGCCGGCAACCCCATGGCGCTGGGCTCGGCGTTCCATGCCGCCTGCCAGTGGCTGATCGAGATGGGTGCCGATGAGCTGCCCGCCGCGCGTGCCGATGCGCTGGCGCGTCTGTGGCGCCTGACGCCGGAGCAGCGCGAGCGCTTCGACGTTGCCCTGGACCGCTGGCTCAAGTCGGCGGTCCGTGCCGAGCTGCTTGCCTGGCCGTGCGTTCGCGCCGAGGTGCCGTTCTTTTCGCTGGGCTGCGAGGACGAGGACATCGCTCGCTACGGTGCATATGCCGAAGGCGCCATCGACGCTTTGGCGACGAACCCGGTGGATTCGTCATGTGCGCTGGTCATCGACTACAAGACGGGCGGCACGCCGGACGAGACGCCGGAACAGCTGCAGGAGAAGCACGCCCTGCAGGCGCGCGTCTACGCCGATGTGTTGCACAAGGCGGGCTTTGAGGCCGTGACGGTCAGGTTCGTCCGCGTGGAGCAGGCCGATCCCGCCAACCCCTGCGAGCCCCAGGTGGTCACCTACAACCTCTAACCCTCAACAACCTGCGGTGGAATCCCTATCGATTCCACCGCAGTCTTTTTGGGACGGGGCTCTTTTAGCTACTTTGGGCAAACTCACACGGCCGTCCCGGAATAAAGCTCTCAATCGTCCAAATAGCACCGCAACGCATGGGAGAGTCTGGGACGGTACAATAGCTCGAACGGTTCAAACGAATAAGGAGCTATCATGCAGCTCACCAAAACGCTTGAGGTGACGCCGGAGGAGCTTTTTGACGCTCTGGCGGGGTCCATCATGCAGGATATCGAGAACGCCACGGGCAAGCGTCCCAGCCGCAACAAGCTCAACGGCTATAAGTACGAGAAGCGCCCATACCGCAAAAGGTAAGGTGACTCTTCATCGGAAACCGTGGACACTTCGGGTTTCGAGTCAGTAGCGAACAGCCCGACAAAAAATGTTGTTGGAAGTGCCAAATGAATAAGAATGCCGCTACGCAACTGCACATCTATTCCGCCTTTTTCGTTCTCGCGGGATTTGTTTTAAATCGGGGAGTGTTTCTACTTTTCCTTGCGGAGAAAGGAATGTCTGTCACGGAAATCGCGCTTTATCAAGCCCTGTTTAACATTGCAACGGTCATCCTCGAGCTGCCAACAGGGCTGATAGGCGATTTCTTTGGAAAGAAGTTCTCGATTCAAGTGGGCGTGCTGCTGCTTTTCTTCCATACGGCTGGCATGCTGTTGCTCTCAGGCCCCTTTCTCGTCGCGCTTTCCCTTGTTGAGGCACTCGCCTACTCCCTTCAATCGGGATCCGAACAAGCACTTTTATATGAAATTGCCCGAAATGCCGGTCAAGGAGAGCGCTTCCTCACCATCAACGCTCGGCTGCTTGCCGCGCAATCAATCGCGACGGGAGTGGCAATCGTACTTGGATCATTCATTGCCCAAGTATCTTGGAGTGCCCTCTACGTATGCGTTTCCGTTTTCTATCTCCTGCAGCTTTTCCTTCTGTATCCCATTGAGAGGATGGAAACGACCCATTCCAAAAACTCTGGGGAGGAAAGGTTTGACGTAGCCAAGGTCTTCAGACGCGAAACCTGGTGCATTGGAGAATCCGCTTTCGCGGTGTTGCTTCTTCTAATCGGCACAAGCATGCTCGATGGATTCTATGGGAGTTATTACAACTTGAATCAGTTGGTATTCGACGCATTTGATGCTCCCGTCTCCATAATAGGAATCTTTTTCGGTGCATCCTATGCAGTAAATGCGACGGCCTACATTGCAGCAGATTTCTTCTCATCGCGTTTCGGGAAAAGAAATACCATGCTCGGCTCGATGCTAATCGAGGCCGGTCTTTTCATGATTCTTCCGTGGTTCGCTTCAAATCCGCTGTGTTTGTTTGGCCTTAGCATGGTGCTTTGTTTTCTCCCAGAAGTGGTGTACATCACTTCGGAAAACTTAATCCAAGACGCGATAGCGGACGATCTCCGCGCGACGATCCTTTCCGTCGCGTCTCTGGTAAGGGCTCTCTTTTCTGCAATGTTTTTCTCCATATTTGGATATGTGTTGGGGTTATATCCCATTCAGATAGCGCTCGGTGTTATTGGCGCAATCGCGATAGCAATTACCGCCGTTGTTTCTTTAAAAATGGTAGGAATACATGTCTCCAAGAATTGATATATCGATTGACGAGCTGCCCGAAGCGTCGAGCCTTCTTGATGGACATGACTATTCGTCACAAATCATTCAGCGTATCGCCGGGGTTCCAGTAATACTCGATGCATCGGGATGCCCTCATTCCCTTTTTGAAGGTCCCAAATTGACTACCCGTGTGGGTTTGGCTAGGTTCGGGTGCTGTCCGTGCCGTGCGGTAAAATCGTTCAGTCAGAACACGAACCCGCATCGGAGCTCATCACATGGCATTCGTCCATCTGCACAACCACACCGTCTTCTCCATGCTCGACGGCGCAACCCGTATCCAGGATATGGTCAACCGCGCCGTAGAGCTGGGCATGCCCGCCGTCGCCATTACCGACCACGGCTATATGTATGGCGTGCCCGACCTGGCGCTGGCCTGCGACGCCGTTAACCACAACACGCCCGAGTACAAAACCTGGAGCCACGACAAGGCCTTCTTGGAAAAGGACCGCCGCGACGAGCTGGTGGAGCCCGATCCTGAGGCAAACCCGCGCGAGCATGCCCAGTATGTGAAGGACATGGCCATGTGGGACGAGAAGGGCAACATCGACGAGCTCAAGCCGCCCCTGGTCATCAAGCCCATCTTTGGCTGCGAGGTTTACTTTACGCCGGACGAGACGCTCGCCCGCGACCATAAGCCCGAGCTCTACCACATGATCCTCCTGGCCAAGGACCAGGAGGGCTACGTCAACCTGATGCAGACGGTTTCCGAGGCCGCCGTGCAGGGCTTTTACTACAAGCCCCGCGTGACGCTCGACAACCTGCGCCGCCATGCCAAGGGCATGATCTGCACGAGCGCCTGCATCGCGGGCATCATTCCCAAATACATCGACCGCGGTGACATGGAGGGCGCCATCAAGTGGGCCGAGACCTTCCGCGACACCTTCGAACCTGGCGACTTCTACATCGAGATCCAGGAACACGGCATCACCACCGACAACGGCCTGACCGACGAGCAGATGGACCGCACGCTCATCGATATCGCCAAGCAGGTGGGCGTCAAGGTCATTGCCACCAACGACTTCCACTACCTGCGCCGCGAGGACGCGCCGGTGCAGGACGTCATCATGTGCATTGGCATGAACGCCAAGGTCGACGACCCCAACCGCATGCGCATGACCGGCTCGGAGTTTTATATGAAGACCGAGGAGGAGATGCGGGCGATGTTCCCGTATTGCCCCGAGGCCTGCGACAACACGCTCGAGATCGCCGATAAGTGCTACGTAGAGCTGGACTGGGACTCCATCATCCTGCCGCGCTTCCCGCTGCTCGACCCCGGCGAGACACACGAGAGCCAGTTCCGCCGCGAGTGCGAGAAGGGCCTGCGCCAGCACTACGGTGACGACTGGGCCACGCGCGAGATCGGTGGCGTCAACATCAAAGAGCGCTTTGAGTACGAATACAAGGTCATCTGCGACAAGGGCTTTGCCGCCTACTTTTTGATCGTCGCCGAGTACGTGCAATGGGCCAAGGACAACGGCATCGGCGTCGGCCCCGGCCGTGGCTCGGCCGCCGGCGCTATCGTCGCCTACGCCATGAACATCACCGCGTTTGACCCGCTCGAGAACGGTCTGATGTTCGAGAGGTTCCTGTCCCCGCAGCGTACCGAGATGCCCGATATCGATATGGACTTCGACGATGAGCGGCGCCTCGAGGTCGTGGAGCACGTTCGCCAGCTCTACGGCCCCGAGAAGGTCACCCACGTCATTACCTACTCGACCATTAAGGCCAAGCAGGCCATCAACGACGCCGCGCGCGTCCTGGACTACCCGGTCTACATGGGCCAGCGCCTGTCCAAGATGGTCTCGAGCGACCCCAAGGTCAAGCTCAAGCAGGTGCTCGAAAAGCAACCCGGCAAAGAGGATCTGTTTAACCCCGATTTTGCCGAGGCATATAAAAAGGACGACGACGCCCGCCGCATCATCGACACGGCGCTCTCGATTGAGGGCCTTACCCGTGGCGAGGGCGTGCACGCGTGCGCCGTTCTGATCTGCCGCGACCCCGTCAACGAGCACGTGCCCACCAAGCTCGACACCAAGGGCGGCGTCGAGATTACCCAGTACGAGGGCCATACCGTCGCCGACATGGGCCTGCTCAAGATGGACTTCCTGGGCCTGCGTACGCTGACGGTTATCTCCAAGGCCAAGGCAAACATCAAGAAGAACTTCGGCATCGACATCAAAGAGGAAGAGATTCCCTTTGACGATCCCGAGATCTTTAAGCTCATGGGCTCCGGTCACACCGCCGGCGTCTTCCAGGTCGAGTCCGCCGGCATGACGGCCACGATCAAGAACATGAAGCCCACCGAGTACAAGCACGTCGTGGCATTGATCGCTCTGTACCGCCCGGGCCCGCTGGGCGCCGGCATGGTCTCGTCCTACATCAACCGCATGAACGGCAAGGAGCCGGCCGTCTCCTACGACGACCGTCTGGACGACATCCTGGGCGAAACCTACGGCACCATGGTCTACCAGGAGCAGGTTATGCTCATCTCCGTCGAGATGTGCGGCTTCTCTAAGGGCGAATCGGACTCGCGTATCCGTAAGCCCGTGGCTAAGAAAAAGATCAAGCTGCTCACGTCGACGGTGCTGCACTGGGAGGATGGCTCGGACGAGACCACCTACGACCACTGGATGAACGGCGCTATCAAGAACAACTACACGCGCGAGGTCGCCCAGAAGATTTGGGACGATGTTCTCGAGTTCGCGTCCTACGCCTTCAACAAGTCGCACTCCGCCGGCTACGCCATTCTGGTTATGCAGACGGCATGGCTCAAGGCGCATTATCCGCACGAGTACATGGCGGCCGTCCTGACGTCCTACACGGGCAAGACCGACAAGATCGTGCACTACGTCTCGGCGTGCCGTCACGACGGCATTCCCGTGCTTTCGCCAGATGTGAACGAGTCCGGTACCGAGTTCACGGCTACTAAGGAGGGCGTGCGCTTTGGCCTGGCCGGCATCCGCGGCGTGGGCACCGGCGTAGCGCAGGCGATTATCGCCGAGCGCGAGGCGGGCGGTCCGTTTAAGACGCTGCACGACTTTGTCGAGCGCGTGGACTCGAGCCAGGCCAACCGCCGCGTGATCGAATCGCTCATCAAGGCAGGCGCCTTCGACTCCACGGGGTATCCGCGTCGTCAGATGATGCACTTTGTGGACAAGAACAACCCCGAGAACATCATCGACGCCGCGATAAAGCGCCAGAAGGACCGCGCGAGCGGCCAGACCTCGTTCTTCGATATGTTTGGCGACGTTGAGGGCTCGGGCTTCGAGGTCAGCGTGCCCGATCCGGATGGCCAGGAGTGGGATCGCCACCTTAAGCTGAGCCAGGAGAAGGAGGTTCTGGGCATCTATGTCTCGGACCACCCGCTGCGCCCGTTTGAGTATGCGCTAGCCAAGGCGCGCGACTTCTCGTTCTCGCAGATCGACACCGGCTATGAGGTGCAAAACCCCACGGGCGGCACCATCAACCAGGAGATTCCCGAGGGCAAGGCGCTGTGGTGGGCCGGTATGGTCTCGAGCGTGTCCAAGCGCGTGACCAAAAACGGCGACCCCATGGGCATCGTGCAGCTCGAGGACATGGAAGGCGAGGCCACGGTCGTGGTGTTCCCCAAGACCTACAAGGAGGCCGAGGGGTATCTGTACGGCGAGGTCGATCCCGAGACCGGCGTGCAGCTGTCCGACGCGTTTGTGCGCATTAAGGGCAAGCTCGAGCGCTCGGACCGCGGCGATCAGATCATCGCGCAGGAGATTGTGCCGCTGGAGCTTAACGAGGAGAACAACAAGCCCAAGGTGTTTGAGGTCATGGTGCCCAACAGCCGCTTTAGCCAGGGCAATATGGCGCGCCTGGCCACGGTGCTCACCGCTAACCCGGGCGGCGACCGCGTGGAGATCTTTATCGAGCAGGTGGACGGGCGCGTGCTGCGCGCCGAGGTGCCTGCCAAGGTCAACGCGCGCTCGATTCCGCTGCTGGCAGAGGCAAAGGCCATCGTCGGCAACCAAGGCCGCGTGACGGTTATCTAAGCTACCCCGGGTGAGATTGGAGGAAGTGATGGCGCAGGGGACGTTTGTGCAGGCGCTCCGGAAAGAGGCGGCGCTGAGCGGCACCTTTATGAAGGGCCGCTCGCTCATGCTCAACGGCGCCGTGCTGTCGATCGAGGACAGCGGCTCGCGCTTCTCCAAAAACGTGACGGTTGAGGGCTCGGTGCGCGGCTCGCGCGGTGACCTGTACAAGACGCACGTGACGCTTGATATGGACGAGCACGAGGTTATCGACTACGACTGCGACTGCCCCGCCGCATACCGCTACCCCGGCATGTGCAAACACGCCATCGCCACGGCGCTGGCGTATCTGGATGCCAGCGGCGCCGAGCCTGTTGAGGGGCTGCGCACGCCGGTTCGCACGTTTACGGCGCAGCCGAAACAGCCCGCGCGCGCCGCGTCCGCCGCGCCGGTCGTCAACCCCAACTTTCCCTTTCCGGCGCCCGTCCCCACGAGCCCGAGCCTTGTGGCGGCGCTCTCCGATCTTTCGGACGCGCGCATGGATGAGCTGGCGAACATGCGCCGCAAGCTTGCCGGTGCCGTTGATCCCGACGCCCCCAAAGCGGCGTTGGAGCCCTCGTTGGTGCCGTACTACAATCCGCTGTTCGCTGACCGCTTTAGCTGGGCGCTCGAGTTCCGCATTCGCTGTGGATCGGTCTCCTACGTGGTCAAGGACATCGACGGCATGGCCGATGCCTACGTGCGCGGCGGCATGTTCTCCTATGGCAAGAAGCTCACGTTTGTCCATTCACCTGAGGCCTTTGACGAAACATCGGCAAAGCTGCTCAACCTTGTTGTGACGACGGTTGCCTATCTCGATGACATCACAAGCTCGCGTTCGGCGTCGTACGACTTTGCCCGCAGCGGTTTTGTTGCCGAGCGTCAGTTGCCGCTGTCCGAGCATAGCATCGTATATGTGCTGGACCTGCTGCGCGGCCAGAGCATCTCCTTTGAGCCCGCCTGGTCGCGGGGGACGACGACGCATCGCACCTACGACGTGGCGGTTGAGCTGTCTCCGCAAGAGGAGGACGAGGCGTCCGCTAAGCGCCCACCGCTGCTTGCCGCCAAAATCACGCCGGCGGCTGGTGGCAGCTACGATCTACGCCTGCCGGCCGATGCATACTGCTTTGTTTCGGGCGACGTTGCCTATCTGGTCGACACCCGCCGTGCGCGCCGCGCCGATGTAGCGTTTGCCCAGCATGCGGCGCCGTTCCTATCGCGCTTACTGCCCTGTCGCACGCCGATCCATATCGCTGTCGACCAGGTGGGGGAGTTCTGCCGTATGGCGCTGCCCATTTTGCGCGACTATACCGACCTTACCGCGCCCGCTGCGCTCGATACCGTGGCGCCCGAGCCGAGCTTTGCCATGGCAATCGGCGTCGACGATGGGCTCGTGACCTGCAAGATTACGGTTACCTACGGCGACTGGTCGGCGGATCTCTTTAGCCTGGGCGCTCCGGGCAGTCCCTTTGAAGAGCAACGCCCCGGCGTGCCGCCCCGCGACGAGGTAGCGGAGTTTCGCGTTATGGATACGGCGGCCCTGTACTTCGATTTCTACGAGGGCGGTCTGGCGTTTGAGGAGCGCGATGATGAGGGCTTGTTCTGCCTGCTGACCGAGGGTCTGTCCGCCCTGTCCGAGCTGGGTGAGGTCATGCTCAGCGACCGTCTGCGCCAGATTTCGGTGCGTCCCGCGCCCAAGCTCTCGGTTCGTGCGACCGTCAAGAGCAATCTGCTCGATGTCGAGCTGGGCGCGAGCGGGCTTTCGGCGGCAGATCTTGCCATCTATCTGGACTCGTACAAGCGCCACCAGACGTTTGCGCGCCTGACGTCCGGCGACATCGTGCGCCTGGATGAGGGAGCGCGCGCCGCGTTTGGCCTTGCCGAAGATCTGGGCGTCGATGCCGTCGACCTGCTCGACGGCGTGTCGCTCCCCGCGTCGAGCACTCTTTTTGTCGATAGCATGCTCGCACGCACGCCGGCGCTTGAGGCCGATCGCGACGCCGCGTTCCGCCGCACCGTCGAGCGCCTGGACACGCTCGGCAAGATGGACTTTACGGTGCCGGCATCGCTCAAGGCAACGATGCGCGGTTACCAGGTCGACGGATACCAGTGGCTCGGCTCGCTCGAACACCTGGGCCTTGGCGGCATCTTGGCCGACGACATGGGCCTGGGCAAAACGCTCCAGATGATCGCGCATATCCTGGCGCGCGTGGAGGCGGGGGACACCAAGCCCACGCTCGTGGTATGCCCGGCCTCACTCGTGTACAACTGGACTGCCGAGCTGGAGCGCTTTGCCCCGTCGCTCGATGTGTGCGCCATTGTGGGCGCCAAGGCGCAGCGTCGCGTGCAAATTGCCGGCGCAGCCGAGCACAACGTGGTCGTGACGTCGTATGACCTTATGCGCCGCGACATCGACGAATATGTCGAGCAGGATTTTGCCCGCGTGGTGCTCGATGAGGCACAATACATTAAAAATCCGCTCACGCAGGTGGCGCGCGCTGCCAAGCGCCTGCCGGCCGGCGTGCGCTTTGCCCTGACGGGAACGCCCATCGAAAACCGCCTGTCCGAGCTCTGGAGCATCTTCGACTTTTTGATGCCGGGCCTTTTGGGGACGCGCGAGTCGTTTGCCAAGCGCTTCGAAAGCCCGGTCGAGCACGCCGAGGGTGACAGCGCCGCTCGCCTGCAGGCGCTCGTGTCGCCGTTTGTGCTGCGCCGTGTTAAGGAAGACGTGGTGGCCGACCTGCCCGAGAAGATCGAAGACACCGTCATGGCGCAGCTTACCGGCGAGCAGCGCAAGCTCTACCTGGCCAACCAGGACCGCATCGCCCAGCAGGTGCAGCACCGCGAGGCTGGGGAGTTTAAGAAGGACAAACTCAAGGTGCTCGCCGAGCTCACCAAGCTGCGCCAGATCTGCTGCGACCCGCGTCTACACTACGAGGATTACAAGGCGGGGAGCGCCAAGCTCGATACGTGCATGGAGCTCGTGCGCGGCGCACTCGACGGCGGGCATCGCATCCTGTTGTTCAGCCAGTTCACGGGTATGCTCGATATCATCGGTAAGCGCTTGGCCAAGGAGAACATCGCCTTCCTTAAGCTCACGGGCGCTTCGTCTAAGGAGAGCCGCGCCAAGATGGTCGCGCAGTTCCAAGCGGGCGAGGTTCCGGTCTTTTTGATTTCGCTCAAGGCGGGCGGCGTGGGCCTTAACCTGACGGCTGCCGACGTGGTCATTCACTACGACCCGTGGTGGAACGTGGCGGCGCAGGACCAAGCGACCGACCGCGCGCATCGTATTGGCCAGCAACATACCGTGACCGTGTACAAGCTCATCGCCAAGGACACGATCGAGGAGCGCATCATGCAGATGCAGGAGTCCAAACGCGACCTGGTCAACAGCGTGCTCGGCGGCGACGGCATCTCCTCGGCGCTGTTTACCCGCGAGGATGTTCTGGCGCTGCTCGGCGGCGACGGGCGCTAACCCGCTCGGGTGGGGCCGCCAGGGCGGATGGCACACGCTGCCCCATCGTCCCCGCCCGTTATGTGTTCATTTGCAATGCCGTGGATGGTTTGTCTGCCTTTGGGCATAAGAACCATCAAGAACATTGGCACATCAGCAAAGGAGAACATCATGGCGAAATTCTTTAAGGACCCCAATGGCAAGCTCATTGCCGCCCTTGGCAACGACGTTGCAACCCCTGCCGGCTGCACGGAGCTGACCGCGAACACCGAGGATGCGGCGCACGAGAAGCACGTGCCGGTCGTCGAGAGCGAGCGTGACGGTCACGTGATCCGCGCACGCGTGGGCTCGGTCGAGCACCCCAGCCTGCCCGAGCACTATATTGAGTGGATCGCTCTTGAGGCCGAGGGCCGCTTAGAGGTCCATTACCTTGAGCCCGGCATGAAGCCCGCGACGTTTTTTGCCGGCGGTTCCAAGACCGGTACCGTCTATGCCTACTGCAACCTGCACGGGCTGTGGTCCGCGACATTCTAGGAGCGCGCCCCCGCTCGGGGTATCATAGCTAGCATATGCACATGCAAGCGCCGACTGCATTATGCGGCCGGCGCTTTTACTACGATTTCGATGGTTTACGACGGAAAGGGCTGAGCCATGAAGCTCGCGCTTGCACAGATCGATATGCGCCTGGGTGATATTGAGGGCATTTGCGGCCGCATCGAGGACCAGGCTCGTCTGGCCCACGAGCGCGGGGCGCGCGTGCTGTGCGTTCCGGCTCCGCTCTTTATGGGCGCCATGCCCGGGGGCCTGGTGGGCACTGCCGACTTTGAGCACGACATGCTTGCCGGCTTGACTGGTGTCGCCGAGCGTATCCAGGAGCTTGACATGATCTGCATCGTGCCCGCGGCGGTTTCGTTTGAGGGCCAGCCGCTGCTCGACTACATGATGCTCAAGGACGGTCATGTAGTGCCGGCGCGTTCGAGCATTGCCCTGCAGCGTGGTGAGAACAACGACACGCGTTGGGCGCCGCCGGTGTTCGACGTGGACGGCGTGCGCATTGCCGTGATTTTTGACTTGGACCGCGAACTCGAGATGTTGCCGACCGGTGTTGACCTCATTGCGTATTTCCAATTCAACGCGTTTGACATGACCGACCGCGAGACTGCTGCCATTGCCGCCGTACGCAGCGGCGCCTACCGCAAGATCGCATCCAAGCGCAGCGTGTGGTTTGCCTGCATGGCGCCGGTCGGTGCCTATGACGAGTCGGTGTATACCGGCGGTTCGTTTGTGCTCGACGACTGTGGTCGCGTGGTGGCCCAGGCGCCGTGTTTTGAGGAGAGCCTGCTGGTTCAGGAGATTCAGCGCGGCGTGATGCTCGATGCCCTGGAAGATCACGAACTGCCCGAGTTCCGTTCCGAGGAGTGGCTGTGGCAGGCGCTGGTGCTCGCCGTGCGCGACAACGCCCGAGCCCACGGTGCGTCGCGTGCTGTGGTGGCACTCGAGGGCGACTTGCCGTCGTCCCTGCTGGCGGCGCTGGCCGTCGACGCTCTGGGCCCGCGTAATGTGATTGGCCTGGTGCTGGGGCGTAACCGTATCTTTACGCCGGCGCAGGAAGAGGCCGAGGCTGCCCGCTGTGCCGCCGTCCGCGCCATCGCTGAGCGTCTGCACATTCGCATCGTCGAGCGCGATGCGCCGGATGCGGCGCGTGTGCTCGATCGCGACGTGTCGGCGGGCGATGCCGAGCGTCTGCGCTCGCGTACGCTGGGCCTCATGCTGGAGGACACGGCGCTCGAGTTGGGTGCGATGGCGCTGAGCCCGCTGTCCAAAACCGAGTACGCGCTGGCGGCGCCGGCGCTTTGCGGCGGCTACCAGGGCGATTATGCGCCCTTTGGCGATGTGTACCTGTCGACGCTTGAGTTTGTGGCGCGCGTGCGCAACCACACGTCTGCCGTGGTGCCCCAAGAGCTCGTGACGCTCAACGCGGTGGAAGATTGTATGGAGCGAGTGCTGGCGCAGGCGCTCTCGACGCTCGACGGTCCGGTCGATATGCTCGACCGCGCGGCACAGCTGCTCGGCGGGCTTGAGCCGGGTGAGGTCGATGGTGCGCTCGAGTCGCACGTGGACCGCAATCGATCTTTCGACGACATCCCGATGGCCGCTGGCAAGCCTGAGGCCTGCTCGCTGCTGCTGATGCTCGTGCGTCAGGGCGAGGCCGCCCGCCGCATGCTGCCGACGGTGCCGATCGTCTCTGCCCGTTCGTTTGCCGAGCGCGCCTGGCCGTACATGCTTGCGTGGTCCGATCTGGGGCTCAACGGCAAGGAGCGCATGACGGTTGATTCGCTGGCGCGCGCCGAGGTGCGTCGCTTTGCCGACGACGATACGAGTGACCGTATGCGCGGTGAGATGATGGGCATTTTGGGTGAGCTGCTGGGTATTTCGCCCGAGCAGATGGAGGAGCTGCGCTCCGAGGACGGCCAGCGCCGCCTGCACGAGGGCATGAAGAAGTTTGAGGGCGAGGTCCAGGACGCCATCGATAAGATGATGGGCGGCCAGGGTGGCCCGCAGGGTGGACCCCAGGGCACGCCGATGCCGCATCCGCCGGTGGATCCCCGTCAGTTTCCTTTTTTCTCGCAGAACTAACTATGGGATAGGATTCGCTTCCAACCCCGACACTTCAACTAAGCATCTTGGCCCCGTTGTGTTATTCTAGAACAGACGTTCGTGAATGATGCGCGGGGCCTTGTCTTGCGCTGCGCTTGTGGCGAGGGGAGGTTGGCTTGGTTATCTTGGGCATTGACCCCGGTTTGGCCCATACGGGTTGGGGGATTATCGAGGAGCGGCGCGGTGAGGTTCGCTGCCGTGCCTACGGTTGTATCGAGACCAGCGCGGGTAGTCCGCTCGCGGTGCGCCTGTCGCATATCGCCCGCGACCTCAAGGGTGTCGTGGAGCGTTATCGACCCGATACCGCTGCTATCGAGAGCATCTACTTTGGCGCCAACGTTCGCTCGGCCATTCCTACGGCGCATGCCCGCGGCGCTGCGCTTGTGGCGCTTTCGGAGTGCGCGCTCGAGATTGGCGAGTACACGCCTATGCAGATCAAACAGGCTGTGGTGGGCACCGGCGCCGCGGACAAGCGGCAGGTCGCCTACATGGTACGCACGCTAACACAGCTCGACCACGACCCGCATCCCGACCATGCCGCCGATGCCCTGGCCTGCGCCATCTGCCACGTAAACCTCAGCCGTACCCGCGCCCTCACCGGTGGCGAGTTCTATCAACAGAGAGGAACCGGATACTGATGATTTCCCAGCTCCACGGAACGCTTGTCGAGTCCACGATGAGCTCTGCTGTCGTCGATGTGTCGGGCGTTGGCTTTGAGCTCGGCATCTCGGGCAGCACTGCGGCCACGTTGCCGACGCCCGGCGGCGAGGTCCGCCTCTACACGCGTATGCAGGTGCGCGAGGACGCCATGACACTTTTCGGTTTTTCCTCAAAGGATGAGCGCACGATGTTCGACCGGCTCGTGTCCGTTTCGGGCGTTGGCCCGCGCCTGGCGCTCGCCGTGCTTTCCACCTATACCGTGGGGCAGCTGTATTCGCTGGTGATGGCCGAGGACGACAAGGGCATGGCCAAGGTGCCCGGTGTGGGCAAAAAGACAGCTCAGCGTCTGATCCTGGAGCTCAAGAGCACCTTTGCCAAGGACAAGGGCTTTGTCCCGGTCGACGTGATTCCCGGCCAGGTTGCGATGCCCGTGCCCGCTGCTGCTCCCTCGGCCATCGATGATGCCCGTGCGGCACTCCTTTCCATGGGCTTTAGCCCGCAGGAGACCGATGTTGCCCTGAGCGGGTATGATGGGCAGAATATGCGTGTCGAGGATCTGCTCGGCGCGGCGCTTAAGCGACTCGGAATGGATGCGTGATGTGGGAAGTCGATGACTCTCAGGACCTGTGGGCGACGCCCGGCAACTCGCCGGCGGCATCCATGGCGCATGGCGAGCGCATGGTGGGCTCGGAGCTGACGCCCGAGGACCTCGATGTCGACCGTACCCTGCGCCCCCAGCGCCTGGACGATTACTGCGGCCAGGAGCATATCAAGCAGAGCCTGCGCGTGTTGATCGAAGCGGCGCAGAGCCGTGGCGAGACGCTCGACCACGTGATCTTCTCGGGCCCTCCGGGTCTGGGCAAGACCACGCTGGCTACGGTTATCGCCAACGAGCTGGGCGCTCAGATCAAGACGACGAGCGGCCCCGCTATTGCGCGCACCGGCGACCTGGCAGCCATCCTTACTAACTTGCAGCCGGGTGATGTGCTGTTTATCGACGAGATCCACCGTCTCAACCGTTCGGTCGAGGAGGTCCTGTACCCCGCGATGGAGGACTTTGCCCTCGATATCGTGATTGGCAAGGGTCCGGCGGCGCGCTCGATTCGCCTGGATATTCCCAAGTTTACGCTGGTAGCGGCAACGACCCGCTCAGGCATGTTGACCGGCCCGTTGCGCGACCGCTTTGGCATTTCATATCGCCTGGATTACTACACGGTCGAGGAGCTCGCGCAGATTGTGACGCGCTCGGCGACTATCCTGGGCGTGACGATCGACCATCCCAGTGCACTCGAGATCGGCTCGCGTTCGCGCGGCACGCCACGTCTTGCCAACCGCCTGCTCAAGCGCGTGCGCGATTACGCACAGGTGCGCGGCAACGGTCCCATCGAGCTCGATATCTGTCGCCAGGCGCTCGAGTTCTTCGAGATCGATGAGCTCGGTCTGGACTGGATGGATATTCGCATTTTGGAGACGCTCGCTAAGACGTTCTCCGGTCGTACCGTGGGACTTACGACCCTTGCCAGTGCGGTGGGCGAGGACCCGGGAACGCTCGAGGATGTCTATGAGCCTTATCTGCTGCAGTGCGGCTTGATGATTCGCACGCCCCAGGGCCGCCAGGCAACGCTTCGCACCTTTGAGCATTTGGGAATTGAGCCAGCCGTTTAGAGACGGGTTTGTTTTGACTAGTCTGTAGGCTATCGCTGAGCATTGGATAAACATATCGCCATTCATCGGTTACGGGTGTTTTACTATTGCGCGCCCGTGCTATGCTGAATTGGTCTTTTTCTCATTCGGTAACGAAAGGACCGCCCATGCCTACTGACATCGAAATCGCACGTTCTGTCACGCCGCTGCCTATTACCGAGGTGGCCAAGAACGCCGGCGTCGACGTTAAGCACCTTATTCCGTACGGCTTCGACAAGGCTAAGGTCGACTATTCACTGCTCAACGAGCCGACTGATCACCAGGCCAAGCTCGTTCTCGTGACCGCTATCAACCCAACGCCTGCGGGCGAGGGCAAGACCACCACGACCATCGGTCTGGCCGACGGCCTGCGCCGTCGCGGCGTCAAGAGTGCCGTGGCCCTGCGCGAGCCTTCGCTCGGCCCCGTCTTTGGCGTTAAGGGCGGTGCTGCCGGCGGCGGCTGGGCTCAGGTCATCCCCATGGAGGATATCAACCTGCACTTTACCGGCGACTTCCATGCCATCGGTGCTGCCAACAACCTGCTGGCCGCCATGCTTGATAACCACATCCAGCAGGGCAATCAACTCGGTATTGACGTTAAACGCATCACTTGGAAGCGCGTCGTCGATATGAACGACCGTCAGCTGCGCCACGTCATCGACGGCATTGGCGGTAAGGCCCAGGGCGTGCCGCGCGAGGACGGCTTCGACATCACCGTCGCCTCCGAGGTCATGGCAATCCTGTGCCTGTCTACGAGCATTAACGACCTCAAGGAGCGCCTGGGCGAGATCGTCGTCGGCTACAGCTTTGCCGGTGAGCCCGTCCGTGCCCGTGACCTTAAGGCCCAGGGTGCCATGGCCGCGTTGCTTAAGGACGCGCTCAAGCCCAACTTGGTGCAAACGCTCGAGGGCACGCCCGCGTTTGTCCACGGCGGTCCCTTCGCCAATATTGCCCACGGCTGCAATTCCATCATGGCCACCCGCATGGCCATGCGCTTTGGCGATGTTGCCATTACCGAGGCCGGCTTCGGTGCCGATCTGGGTGCCGAGAAGTTCTTCGACATCAAGTGCCGCATGACGGGCGTTCGCCCCAGCGCCGTCGTGATCGTCGCGACCGCTCGTGCGCTGAAGTACAACGGCGGTGTTGCCAAGGCCAACCTCAACGAGGAGAACCTCGAGGCACTCAAGGCCGGCATGCCCAACTTGCTGCGTCACGTCGACAACATCCAGAACGTTTATGGTCTGCCCTGCGTGGTCGCCATCAACCGCTTCCCGACGGACACCGAGGCCGAGCTTGCGCTCATCGAGTCCGAGTGCCAGAAGCTCGGCGTCAACGTTAAGCTTTCCGAGGTCTGGGCCAAGGGCGGCGAGGGCGCGCTCGAGCTGGCTGATGAGGTCATGCGTCTGATTGAGCAGCCGAGTGAGCTCAAGTTTGCCTACGAGGACGGCGCCGATGTTGCCGATGCCCTCGAGGCCGTTGCCACAAAGGTTTACCGCGCCGACGGCGTCGACTTTACGCCGGCTGCCAAGCGTCAGCTTGCCGAGCTGCGCGAGAACGGCTTTGGCAACCTGCCGGTGTGCGTCGCCAAGACGCAGTACAGCTTTAGCGACAACGCCAAGGCCTTGGGCGCTCCCGAGAATTTCCGCATCACCGTGCGCGAACTCAAGGTTTCCGCCGGTGCCCACTTTGTGGTCGCGCTGACCGGTAGCGTTCTGACCATGCCGGGCCTGCCCAAAGTTCCCGCGGCCGAGAACATCGACGTCGATAACGACGGCAACATCACCGGTCTGTTCTAAGCCTGTTGCCCATAGCTGCTTGCCCGCCCCGTCGCGCCTACCAAGGCCCGGCGGGGCTTTTGTTTTCTAGCCGCGCTGGAGGCCGAAGAGTTTGGCGTTGCGCTCGGCGACCATCATGTTGATATCGGCGATTTCCATCTCGCCGTCAATGTAGGGCTGGTAGGTGCCATATGGATCGCCGGCTCCCAAGCTGCAGCTTCCGCAGTTATCGCAGCTGCCGTTGCCGCAGCCGGCGAGTGCCAACTTGATGATTTCCTCGCGCTCGGCACGCGTCGTGTCTTTGATGAGCTTGCTTTTTGCCATGACGTTCCTCGATTCGCTTGTTGCTACCTGTCGCGCATGTCTTGTAGATACCGACGGGCTTTGCCCATCATAGGCTTTTGCGCGGGTAGAATGCATGGATAACTTGATGCTTACAGGCGACGGAAAGGAATCGTTGCATGGATCAGGACAAGACAACCGTGATGGGCGGCTACGGTTCCTCGCAGGCTGGCGATAGCGCCGATGCGACCCGCGTTGTTCCCAACCCCGGTTATACCGACCCCGCCGCGACGCAGCCTTCTGCCGAGCCCACCCGGGTTATGGGCTATGGCGACACGGCGCAGGATTCTTACGCTGCATCTTCGCAAGGCCCCTATGGCAACGCAGCTCCGGACCCGTTTGATTACGCGCCGCAGGATTCTTATGCCGCCTCGACGCCGAATCCCTATGATGACCTGCCACAGAATCCCATTCCGCAGCCTCAGCAGACGACGTATATGCCTCGCACGGCGCAGCCTCGCTACGAGTCGCGGGAGCCGTATCGCGAGTACCCCAAGTCGATTCCGCAATATGGCGAGGACGAGGAGAAGAAGCCGTCGCGTTCGTCGAGCGTGATCAAGAAGATCCTGATTGTGCTGGCGATCTTCTTTGCCCTCTCGATTGTGTTTGCCATCGTGTCGGGCATGCTCAACAAGCGAGGGAGTTCAACGGCCGATACCGCTGCCGAGCAAACCGAGTCCGCCTCGTCTAGCACCGTCGATCTGAGCGATATCCCGGGGCAGTACTGGTCCAACGCCAAGAAGCTCCTCAAGTCGCGCGGCGCCGATCTTTCGAATGCCGTGGTCCTGACTGATGATGGCTCAACGCCCGTCGTCGATTCCAACTGGGTCGTTACTTCTGCCTACTATAACGACAACGGCAACCTCGAAATTCAACTCACGCACAAGAACAGCTCGGGCAACTCGTCCGACGGCCAAAGCGGTACCGACAGCTCGAGCTCCAATACGCTGGAGGACTTGAGCAACAAGGCACAGGAGTTGGGAGACAAGGCGCAAGAGCTGGGCGACAATGCCCAGAACCTGGGTGATATGGCAACGAACGCCTGGGATGCCCTGCAAAACGGCATTTCGGGCGCGCAGGGAAAATAGCGGCCGAGCGGCTAGAGCCTTAGCAGTGCAAACAAAAACGGGACGCAGGATCGCGTGACCGGGCGCATAGGCGCGTTGGTCGGCGGTCCTACGTCCCGTTTTGCTGTCGGTTACAGCTGCTCTGCTGGACGGTCGGGCGAGCTAAAGCCCGAATCAAACGTGACGACGCATGAGACGTCGGGCCGGCGCTCATGCACGATGCGCGTGACGAGCTCCAGCAGCTCCTCGTCGGATATGTCAAAGCCGTCGGGGCGCACCAGGTCAAACGAAACGAATCCGTCGTGCTCGTGCAGGTCGTGGATGGAGAGCGCGGGATCGATCTGCATGACGCCGCGCTTGACCCAGCCGCGCAGGTCGTCGCCGGTGGTGGCGATGGGGTCGCAGTGCAGCGTGATACCGATGCCCATCTGCCGTTTGATATCGTGCTCGATGGTGTCCAGGATCTCGTGGTGCTCAAACGCATCGCCTTCGCCGGGCATCTCCACGTGGGCGCTGGCAAACTGACGACCGGGGCCGTAGTCGTGCACCATCAGGTCGTGGGTGCCTAGGACCTGCGGATACGACATGATCTTGTCGCGGATTGCCTGGACGAGCTTGGGGTCGGGCGCTTGTCCCAGCAGCGGGCTGATGGCGTCGCGCACCAGGCCCAGGCCGCTGATGCAGATGAAGATGCCCACACCCAGGCCTGCCCAGCCATCGAGGTCAAAGCCGGTCGTCTGCGAAATAAGCGCCGCCACCAAGACCGAGCCCGAGGTGATGACGTCGTTTTTGGAGTCCTGTGCTGTGGCGATGAGCGTCTCCGAGTCGATGCGGTCGCCCAACGTGCGGTTGAACGCGGCCATCCAGAGCTTAACGAGCATGGACAAGACGAGGGCGGCTAAGGAGAGCACCGAATATGCAGTGGGGGAAGGCTTGATGATCTTAGTGACCGACTCGAGGATCAGGTTGATGCCGACGGCGCAAACCAGGACGGCGACGAACAGACCGGCGAGGTACTCGTAGCGGCCGTGGCCATAGGGGTGGCCTTCGTCTGCCGGGCGGCTGGCAAGGCGGAACCCAAGCAGGCTTACGATGTTGCTCGAGGCGTCGGAGAGGTTGTTGAAGGCGTCGGCGATGAGCGAGACAGAGCCGGCGAGCAGGCCCGCGATGCCCTTGGCCAGGCACAGAGTGATGTTGAGGCCAATGCAGATGAGGCTTGCGGCGAAGCCCGCGTTGGTGCGGCAGGAGGTATCGACCGGCTCGCCCTCGCTGCCGGGAACAAGCGTATGTACCAGCCGATTTACAAATAGCATAGCGGTCGTCCTCACAATCATGTTTAAGGGGATAGTGTAGCTCGCGCGGAGGCGCTGTGCACCGATGCTCAGAAAATGCAGCAATGGTCTGCCGGTGCTAACGAGCGAGCCTTCTCGTTTGCCTGGGTGGTCCATTTTGGGCCACATGGGTATGGGCATGTGCCTGTTTGCTCGACATACTTAATGTCGACAGCCCCTGTGCAAAGGAGGACGTTTCCATGGACGAGATGTTTGCCATTAAATGTCAAAACTGCGGCGGCCCTATGTACTCGCACCAGGCTAAGCGCAGCTTTGAGTGCGCCTATTGCGGCGCGGTCATTCCGTGGCAGGCGGACGCCGGAGAGCCCAAGAGTGCTTTGGGCATTCGCCATACGCCGTTGACGGTGGTGGATGGACTGCTCAAGCTCACGCATGTGTCGCAACTCGAGCGCCCGGAGGACCCGGACTGGTATTTCTTCAATTCGCACTGGCGCAATCAGTCGGTCCTGGAACATCTGCTGTGGGAGGATCGCGGCACGGCGCAGGAGTTCCAAGAGGCCACGTATGTGAGCATTCCTTGCCCCTTCTGCGGAGCGTCCTTTGAGGGCGAGTCAACGCAGCGTGTGTTTGAGTGCCCGTCCTGCGGCAACAAGATCGGCATTGCCGACCTGCTCAAGCCCGGTACGTTTAGCAAACGTCTGACCATGGGTGTGGGTGCGGAGTATGTGCCGGAGCAGGGTATTCCCTGCGAAATCTCGCCGCAGCAGGCACGTGCCAACGCGCTGCAGCTGGTGCGCCAGTACCCGGATGCCTTTGCCGGGCACGACGTGGAAGACGCGATCCAAAACGACATGATGCTCTTCTATTTCCCCATGGCGCTGGCGGACCTGCGTATGATGGCGAGCTTCCCGGGCAAGGGCCTGAGCAAGGAGACCCTGGTGTACTACGAGGTGCTCGACTGGGCATACCCCAGGGCAAACTACCTGGACGTTCGTCTCATGGGCATTTTGGAGCCGTGGGACTATGCCAAGGTTGGGCCGTTTGACCCTGCCATGCAGGAAGGTGGCTTTCGCGTCGTCTCCGTCGATGCGTCTACCAAGGACCAGGTGGTCATTGATAAGCTGGCGCTCGACGTTGCGGGCAACGACGCCGAGGTTGTACTGGGGCTCAATAAAAAGAGCATCCGCACCTGGGCGCGCAAGGCTCGCAAGCATAAGGACGGCCTGGTGATGGTGCCGGTTTACTTTGTCGACCGTCCGGCAACGGACAGCCGCGACGGCGAGCAGGTGCGCATCGCCGTAAACGGCCAGACGGGTCGTGCGGCCGCGGTGGTGTTTAGCGACAAGCGCGAAACGCATATCGTGGCGCCGCTCAATCCGAGCCTG
Organism: uncultured Collinsella sp.; assembly: GCA_900544065.1. Taxonomy (GTDB): domain Bacteria; phylum Actinomycetota; class Coriobacteriia; order Coriobacteriales; family Coriobacteriaceae; genus Collinsella. Next base: position 2,217 of record UQTR01000012.1, on the reverse strand, counting down.
CATCTGTCCGGCGAGAGCACCGTGCATGCCACGCCCATCGAGGTCAAATACGTTAAATCGCCCTTCCTGTACCAGATTGTGCGCAAGGGAGGTGGCGAGCAACCGCGCCAGGTTGCAGCGGCAGCTGAGGGTTCCTACCGAGAAGAAAAGCCCAAACGCCGCGGTCTGCTGGGTGCGCTATTTGGGAAGTAGGGAAGCGCAGCACGGGACGGCTCGCAGGCATGGGGGCTGCCATCCGGTAGTTTGGCAGGGGGTAGATGTAAATAAACGGTGGACCGGCTGCAAAAGGGCCGCCTCGCTGGGCAAGATCAGGTTGTGCCACGGAACCCGCTCCTCAGTTAGTCACACTTCGGAAGCGCGGGCAACGCAGGTGCAAGTGTCTTGAGGGCCGGCTGCAACCGGTCCTTTTCTGTGGCAGCCAATGGGCCCACATCAGACGAAGGCCGCGTCTTTGCCTGTCAGGTCACGCTCGCCAGCCACGGCTAGAATGTCGTTGCCGGCGTCCATGACCGGTATTGTTTTGTAGCGTGCATCGCAACCGCGAGCGCGCCTGCGACGGCTGCGGTGGTTTCGGTCGCAACGTGCTGCTACCCTTGCGTTTCGCCATTGGTCGCTTCGTTGATGGCGCGGTACTCGGCGCTCAGCTCGCGCGCCAGCTCTTCCTTGCTTGGAAGATACGGCAGATATTTGGCAGCAAACACTTGGTCGTTGTCTTCGGGCAGCGTGTATTCGACAATTGAATCACTCTTGTCCGCGCAGAGCACGATGCCTATGGGCGGGTTGTCACCTTCGTTCATGAGCTCGCGCGTGTAATAGTTCACGTACATTTGCATTTGGCCCAGGTCTTGATGTGTGAGGTCATCGGTCTTAAGGTCGATGAGAACGAAACAGCGCATCAGATAGTTGTAAAACACGAGGTCAATATAGAAGTGGCGCCCATCGAAGGTGATACGCTTTTGGCGCGCCTCAAAAGCGAAGCCGCGGCCAAGCTCTAGCAGAAACTTCTGAAGATGTGTGATGAGTGCCTGCTCTAGATCGCTCTCGCGAAACGCAGTATCGTCCGAGAAGCCTAAAAACTCCAGTACATATGGATCGCGAATGATGTCCTCGGGTCGACGAGCCGGGGCACTCTTTTGGATTTCCTGAGCGACGGTCTCTTTGTCCTTGCTGGCGAGTAGACGCTCGCGGAACATGGTGTTGATTTGGCGCTCGAGCTGGCGCGTGCTCCAGCGAGAGTCGGCGAATTCGTTCATGTACCAAGTGCGAGCTTCGGGGTCGGGAATGCGCATCAACCTGCGGTAATGAGTCCAGCTCAATTCGCTACGCAGTGCGTCGCGAATTGGAAACGCAAGGAAGAACTGGCGCATATTACGAAGGTTTGCGATACCAAAGCCTTTTCCGTAATCGGCGGTAAGCCTTTTGGAGAGGCCTTCAATCAATGCATCGCCGTACTTGGCACGCTCCTCGCCGCCTTGTTCCTCAAGAATGCTCTTGCCGATCTCCCAATAAGCCTCAACCATCGCAAAGTTGACGGCGGTATAGGCCTTGTCGCGAGCGGCGTTGAGAATCGAGGAAACCTGCTTGTAAAAAACTTCTGGCACGATTGCCGATTCTCCACGGTTTACCAGTTCGCCCATCACTGTCGCCCCACTTTCCTCTTGTGGAATGCATCTTTATCGCATTTAGTTTAAAGCCTCGCGCGGACACGAATTGCGATGCCTTCCGGGCGCCTTCGCGTGGCAGTTTGGGACGGCTAAAATGTGACTATAGAGACAGTTTTAGCGAACTCCACGGGAGTGACGCGCATGGACAACAACACGCTGCTGTTCCAGGACAAAGGATCGGGCAGGTTCAAAGACGTCAAGATCTTCCCCAACCGTATCGAGGTGCTCAAGAAAGGAACTTTCGGTGGCAAGCACACCGAGATCGTTTACCTTAAGGACATCACGGGCGTCAATAGAATCAAAGGCCGCGATGTTTTTCTGCGCAACAGGCTGTTGACCGCCTGCGTCTTTAGTCTGAGCAGCCGTGCGAAGGCCCAGGAATTTGTGAACGCGCTGAACATGGTGATGTAGCCGACGTCGGCGTTCGGGCCAAGGTTAAAATCGGGGGCGCAGAACGGAATCCTGCGCCCCCGATTGAGTCGATGTGTCCAAAAGGTCGGCTTGCCTATTCGCTAGCGCCTTCGTTGTCTTCGCGGTCGGTGGCAAGCATCGC